>CAYOGP010000067.1:7625-9055 GCA_964403555.1 uncultured Spirochaetales bacterium
AACGAATTCGTCGAACTCTCTATTTTCCCCTTTTTATGCAGGAAATAGTCGCGCCGCGCCTGCAACAGGTGGTCACAGTGAGCCAGGCCTCTCGAAAAGAAATCTCTAAATACTTTAAAATTCCGGAACAAAATATTGAGGTGATATTAAATGGGACCGACACGGACACCTTCAGACCTAACCCCACCATCGAAAAGGACTTCGACCTGATTTTTGTAGGTCGAACAGAAGACCGAAAAAAAGGCATATCGACCCTTATTGAAGCACTTCGATATTTACCACACGTTAAACTGAACATCGTGGACGGTAGAATCCCAGAAGATGGCCTCGCTCTCCGCGCCATCCGGCGATTCGGAGTCGGCAATCAAGTCACACTAAGAAGGAACATGCTTTCAAAAGACGAGCTTGTAAGAGAGTACTGCTCAGCAAAACTTGCTGTTGTTCCATCGTTGTATGAAGGATTTGGCTTTCCAGCTAGCGAAGCCATGTCTTGCGGACTTCCCGTCGTAGCAAACTCTGCTGGGGCTTTACCTGAAGTCCTCGGTACTGATGAGACCTGTGGAGCATTAGCTCAACCCAACGACCCTAAAGCCTTATCTGAAAAGATAACCCTCTTTTTGAATGATCCTCAAAGACTGGGTATCGCAGGTCAAAATGCCAGAAAGCGCGTGTTAAGAATGTTCCAATGGGACGTAGCCGCTAATCGATGGATCACTACTCTCGAAGATACTTTACGTGTTACTCACGGTTGACCTTACAAGGCTACAGATTGTTAAAGGACAAGTCTTGCTGGATGCCGGATGCGGAGAAGGACGTCACTGTGAAGGGGCCCTCGAACTAGGCGCGAAGGTTGTCGGTTTTGACTTAAACTCTATAGCCCTGACGCAGGCAGCAACGAGACTTTTAGGAAAATCCAACGGATCTAGCTTTCTTAAGGCCAACGCTCTTACGCTACCCTTCACAGATGAAAGCTTTGATCGAATTATTTGCTCTGAAGTAATGGAGCATGTTGAAAATTACAAAATCGCAATAACGGAACTTTACCGAGTAATTAAGCCGGGCGGACGAATTGCAGTCACGATCCCTACCGAACCCACAGAGCTGCTCTACCTCGCGCTGTCGACCGACTACTTCGAAACCCCAGGGGGTCATATAAGAATTTTCAAGCCTAGGACGCTCGCCTTGAGCCTTCAAAAGGCGGGCTTCATAGACATTACTGTTGGATTTGCCCATGCCTTTCACTCTCCCTATTGGGCCTTGCGTTGTCTCGTAGGCCTTTCGTCCGCCGATCAAAATAAGTGGGTAAGACTCTTTCGGAAGCTATTACTCGAAGCCACAAGATCGCTACCAGCGCAACGAATTGAAAAGTTGTTTAATTTTATTTTCCCAAAAAGTCTAGTACTTTACGGGCGTCGCAGAGATTCCACATG
>CAYOGP010000068.1:0-8990 GCA_964403555.1 uncultured Spirochaetales bacterium
ATGCGGTCACAGCAGCTGCCATATTCTCCATTTCCCAAACAAAAGGCGACGATGAAAAGAAAGTAAATTTGGCGACAAGGGGAACTAGGGAAAAGCATTGGCCAAAAATTTCATCTATCACAATTCGACCGTCGTCCTTGTTACCTAGAATTCTTTCAACCCGACCAGCGGCCCAGATTCCAAGGGGCAGTAGAAAAATCACAAGGAAAACCGCCACCCCGATCAATAAGTGAACCGTCCAACCCAGACACGAAAATAACACGAAAATGATAATTGCGCTGATGGAAGCCCAAGTTCCAGGAGCCCATGGTAAAAAACCTACACCGAACCAGGTAGCGGTCGCCAATGCTACTAAATCGAGACTTTTCGAGCGCTTTTGTCCCATGTCAACGGGCATATCCACAGCAACCTGTCGGATTCTAGTCCCAGCCTCTTTTTTAAAATGCCTCAGCAAACAGCGCTAGGAGTGCAGTTCTTTACGGGGAACCTGCAGCGAATCCTATCGCGACGGGGATCCTTGGCAAGGAGAATCACGTTTCCCCACAAGCATCCACCAGAAAAATCGAGGCCTAGTAGTCAAGAACCTACAGTCTCTAAGTTTTTAGTCGGCTAACGTTTCCCGATGCGAGTCATGGGCTTAGATTACGGCTCGAAAAGAATTGGTCTGGCTGTTTCGGACGAAGAAGGCAAATTTGCTTTCCCGGCTGGTGTTATTCACAGATCTACTAAACAGAGAGACCTAAACGCCATCCTCTCTTTCGTCGAGGAAAAATCTATCGAACAAATCGTTTTAGGCCTTCCTCTGCATATGGATGGAAAGGAAGGATCTGAGGCCAAGAAGGTCATAACTTTTTCTGAAGAACTGAGGAGATTAACTCAGCTTCCGATCGCAGTGGTGGATGAACGTTGGACTAGCATCGAAGCCGAGCGGGCTTTAGAGGCAGTAGGAGGCAAAAAAAAGGTAAAAAAGAAATCTGGGGAAATCGACGCATCTGCCGCTTCGATCATTCTAAGGTCGTGGCTCGATCAGGCGGTAAACCGTAAATCGAAAATCGATTCTTTCGAGGGAAAAATTGAGGAGGAGTAGCTTACTAATACGTGTTCTCAGTTTTGCAGCGTTACTAGCTCTACTTTTGATTAGTTTAGTAATCAAAGCGGCGATCAGTCCAGTTGATCCTAATGGAAAACACGTCAGCGTTATACTTTCCCCGGGCATAACCTTTTCAGAAGTAGCAACTGAACTTACAGCTAAGAGATTAATCCACAGGCGTCCATTTACATTTTTAGCTCGAGTACGACAACTCGACTCCAAAGTTAGATCGGGAGAGTACAGCCTAAGTCCATCGATGTCTTCCTGGGAAATCCTGAATATTCTCTCTCGCGGACAAGTACTCACCTACAGAGTTTCTATTCCCGAAGGGCTGAAAGCCAGTCAAATTGCAAACCGCCTGCATAAAGCCCAGATTGTAGAAGCAGCCGACTTTCTTGAAGGCGTACACAATATTGCATGGTTACAAGAACATGGTCTTGAGGGTTCAAGCTATGAGGGATACCTCTTCCCCGAAACTTATACTTTTCCAAAAGGGCTCCCGGTCAAAACTGTTCTAAGAACATTTGCAACCCAATTTCTCGACCACTGGAAACGTCTAGAAAGTAAAGCCAAAAACACGGGGTTAAACATGCGAGAAATAGTCATCCTCGCATCGATTATTGAAAAAGAAACTGGACAAGCTTCAGAGCGACCTCGTATAGCCTCTGTTTTTTTAAATCGCCTAGCGAAAGGCATAAGACTTCAGACTGATCCCACGGTAATCTACGGTTTAAAACATTTTGACGGAAACCTTACGAGACGTCATTTAAACGATTCAACAAACCCTTATAACACTTATCAGTTTTCCGGTCTTCCTCCTGGTCCAATCTCCAATCCTGGAGAAGCCTCCCTGCTTTCCGTCGTTGAACCAGAAATTACGAAATTCTTCTACTTCGTCGCACGCGGAGATGGAAGCCATGAATTTACCCAAACTTACCGCGATCATCTGAAAGCGGTTGAGAAATACCAAATTAGACGATCAAACCTCAATAAAAATTAATCTACATGGACCCATTGAAACAATAACCGTTTACCTCCCCGAGACGACTCAAGCTTTACTATCTTGAAGATTTCTCTGAATGGGGTGAATCGAGGTTTACTACTAAGATTCCCGATGCCTTCGTTCATACAAACACCCTGCCCACGGGCTTGTTCTTAAGATCTACGATGTCTGAGACATCCGCTGGAAAGCCCAAAGCGTCTTCGGTATTTCTGTCAGCAGTTAGAATCTCTCACAAGACATCTAGGGAATTGTTCAGGACTGTATGACCAATTTAGACAGGTTCGTCTTTCTCAAATTAGTTTTCTGTATTGTTTTCACAAGTTCCGAAACTTTTTCGACGTCGGTCTCAAACGGATTATTACATATGACTCTCACGTTCAAAAGATTTCCTAATCTTATATTCGACCAGTCTAAGTCATATTGAATACCGTTTTGCCGAGCGAGTTTTATAAATTCTCCTCGCATTCGTGCACGTGTATCGTGAGGCGGCTCTGTTTTAGCTTTAAGAATCTCATCGTCGTTCAGGATTCGATCAACTTGCCCTTTCCTTTCCAACAAGTAGTAAAGACCTTTCTTGACCCTTATATCGTGATACTGAAGGTCCAACATAAAGACTCTTGGATTAGTCTATGAAATTTCTTTATTCTCGACAAAAGAACGAATCAATTTACGCTTAATGATCCAATCAATCTTGGTGTCCAGTTTTTCAGGGTCTGTCTCTAAGCAATCTAAAGCATGACTCCACATGGATACTGCCTGTCGAATTTCTTCCGATACTGGATAGTTTTCAATATATCGCTGAGCCATCTCGCAATAGTCCTGTTGAATCTCTATTGGTGAATACTCCCGACCATTATCGAGGCGTAATTTTCTTTTACAGGTTGTGTCGTATGAAATGTCTTTAATCGATTTAACAGGATTCCTCAGTGTGAAGTCCTTGTTTATATAATTATCTTCAATCATCTGCAAAACTACGGTGGCGGCTCCGATTTTTAAAAAATTTGTATATTCTGACATATTTGAGTCACCAACTATGACATGAAGTCTACGATACTTTTCTCTGTCAGCGTGCGGCTCATCCCGTGTATTTATGATTGATCTATCGTTGGTCGTGGTCCCTGATATCTTTTGATATATATGTTGCGCCCGTTGACTAACGCAATAGTGAGTTCCCTCCTGGGTCTGGAAAACTTTACCAGCTCCACTGTATATCTGGCGAGTCACCAAGAACGGAATCAATTGTTCGGCTAAATAATAGAAATCGACATCGCGATCAACCAAATAGTTTTCATGGCAACCGTAACTATTCCCAACAAAGTCTGTATTGTTTTTAAAAATTGAAAGCTTTCCGGGAATACGTTCCTCGCGAATTTTTTCCTCTGCATAATTCTGGAGATCTTCGAGTATTCGTTCTCCGGCTCTATCGTAGACAATTAGTTGCCTCGGACCTGAGCACTCGGGAGTCGCATATTCGGGATGGCAACCAGTATCTTGGTAAAATCTCGCTCCATTCTCAAGAAAGACATTTAAAAAATGTTCAGTAGTAATCAGTTTTTCAAAAAGAAACCGTATGGCCTTTTCCACGGGAAGTGTTTTTCGTCCTTCCGGAGAAAATATTATCCCGTATTCTGTTTCAACACCAAAAATGCGTTTCTGCAAAACCGTTTCTCTTTATCTAGTTAATATCTCTTTGACATCTGGGGATGTTAAGCGAACAAACTTCCTACCGGTGCGGCTTCTATCGAGAAGACACACCTCTAAACTTTCTGAAGGTAGATCGCTCGTTCCGTTTTCAGCGCGCTGAAGAGCGTCGTGACCAAGCTCGAGAGCTGTCTCCAACGGCATGTTCTCTTGATAATTTACTTCGACATGACGTTTTACATTATCATTCGCTCCACCGATTACACTGAAGCCCTCTAGCTCTAAAATACTGCCGTCGAAATTTACATTGTAAAGCGCATTCGCGGAGTGTGCTGGACTTTCAGGATCTCCAATCTCAGCCACTACGATCTCAACTTCTAAGGGTTTAATCGCTCGGTTAAATTCATCTCCAATCATTTGCGAATACAGATTGGCCAAGGCTTTCGCGCGCACGTCCTCCCTACTAAAACGAAAACCTTGTACGTCCGCATATTGAATTCCCAACTGGCGAAGTCGATCAAATTCGCTGTATTTTCCCACTCCAGCGAAACCAATCCGATCATAAATCTCTCCGATTTTTGAAAGATTCAAAGGGTTTTCAGCAACTAGTAAAATCCCCTCATCGTATTCGAGTGTAATCAGCGAACGGCCACGGGCGATCCCCTTCCTGGCAAATTCAGCTTTGTCTTGTGTCATTTGTTCAGGTGACACGTAGAAAGGCATTGACATCTGTCCTTACTCCTTCCTCTCTTCCCGGCCTACCGAGACAATCTTAGACGCTGGCTGGCGAGTACGCGATCGTATGCTTCCCGAATCTCTTCTTCCTCGACGTCTTCAGTTCCCTGTTGCTCGCATAATTTTATTAAAGGGAAAATCCCTCGAACCAAATCGACACCTCCCGTAGCCCTGTCTTCATCCGCTGCATCCGTGAGTGCTTCGATTGCCAGGTTAATCGCCAAGCTGCGACTCAGATCCTTGCGATAAGATTTTTTTAAGGATTCCCGTGCAAATATTGAACCCGAGCCAACGCTATCAAAATCTCGCTCCTCATAACGACCCCCCGTTGGTTCATATCTCCACAAACGTCCGACGGACCGACGAAGATCAAACCCCGCAAAGACTGGTACGACCACTAAACCTTGCATGGCCATTGGTAGATTTTGCTTTATGAGTTGCGCAAGAGTGTTCGCTTTTCCTTCAAGCTCTAAAGGTGCCCCTTCGATCTTTTCGTAGTGCTCGAGCTGAATTCTCAAAAGTCGCGCCATTTCAATCGCAGGGCCAGCTGCTCCAGCAATAGCCATAACGGAATGTAGATCCGTGGCATAGACCTTTTCAATTTCCCTTGAGGCTACTTGATGACCGATAGTGGCAAGCCTATCACCAGCCACTAGAACGCCACCTTCATATCGTAACGCCAATACTGTTGTACCTTCAGAGCTAAAAAAAGGTGCTGAAAGTTCGCTTCCCTTAAAATCAGGCCGAAGCTCTGGACACTGATCATTCAAAAGTTCGCTAAAACTTGAACCTAGGTAGCCTCCATTAAATTGAAATCGCAGTTTTGTTCTCCTTCTATACCTCGTAGCCAAAAGGTACTCGGTCGGTCTTCTCGATAGGTTCTATTCTCCGCCCCGTTGGACATAATTCTTTACAAACTCTTCAGCATTCTCCTCCAAAACTTCGTCGATTTCGTCCACGAGAGCATCCATTTCATCTTTAAGCTCTTCGCCTTTTTTGGAGAGTTTCTGACCATCGCCTTCCTGTTTATCTTGATCTCCACCGTCGCCACCACCCTGCTTTTGCTTTTGCGTATTATCTGCCGCCATCACTGCACCGTGCCGGCGAAGAAGACGCTCCAAACTGGCATCCCTGCCATTGTTACTCCGAGTCATGAATTTTCTCCTGTCCGACTCCTGCAGGAAGCCGGCCTAAGTTCTCAAGTTAGCGACTAAATCGGCCGCCGTAGGGGAACTTTTCAGCAAATCTTCCACATGCTGTTTAGAGCCCTTTAGAGGTTCCGCCATCAAAACCCTCTTTATCGGCTCCTCTCCTATTCCAAAAGATATTGAATCCCAATTCACACCAAACACCTGGCTCCCATATTTCCGGAGGCATTCTCCTCGAAAGTAAGCTCGCGTGTCCTCTGGTGGATTAATAATAGCAGTTTGAATTTCTTCATCGGTTACGATTCGCTCGACCTTCCCCTGCCTCTCCAACAAATTGTATAGGCCCTTCTCTGGGCGAAGATCATGATATTGCAAGTCTAACATCTGTACTTGACTTGCATCCCAATCCAAATCCTTCCTGTCCATATAGCTCTCAATCAACGAAAGTTTGATAACCCAGTCAATCTCGCGATGAAGATCTCTCGGCTCTTTTGCCAGCTTCGAAAGAACATATTCCCATTTTTTAACCAAGTCCCTTTGTTCAGCAGTTGCCTCGTGCTTTAAGAAATACTTTTGAGCTAACTCCAAAAATTCACCCTGCATTTCCACAGCAGTAAGCTTTCTCCCGTCCATCAATTCAATAGGCAACCTGCAACGTACGTCCTGTGAAACATCTTTAATCGCCCGAACGGGATCTCGCAGAGAAAAGTCCTGACTCACTGCGCCGTCTTCAATCATTTGCAGAACGAGAGCTGTCACCCCGTTTCTCAAAAATATCGTGTACTCACTCATATTTGAGTCGCCCACAATTACGTGGAGCCGCCGATATTTTTCCCTATCTGCATGTGGCTCATCACGAGTGTTAATTATTGGCCTTTTAACCATCGTATCTAAAGCAACCTCGGTCTCGAAAAAATCAGAACGTTGACTTAATTGATAATCACATGGCCTTCCTCGATTTTCACTTCCTACCTTGCCTGATCCAGTAAACACCTGCCTAGTAACAAAAAAGGGGATGAGATGTCCTGCGATTTGCTTGAATGACGTTTTCCTATCCATTAGGTAATTTTCATGTGAACCGTAACTATTGCCCTTACGATCGCTGTTATTTTTATAGAGCAACATCTTCGTTCCAGGAGGGAGCAAGGCATCCGCCTCTTGCCGCGATTTATCTAATACTTTTTCCCCAGCTTTTTCATGCATAACGAGTTCGCGCGCGTTGGTTACCTCAGGGCAGGAGTATTCCGGATGGGCGTGATCTACGTAGTAACGCGCCCCATTTACGAGTGTCTTATTTCGGGCAATATTTTCTTGCTGATTAGGAGTGTACTTTTCGCCATCAACCTGAAAGCCTCTAGCATCAGCAAGTGGGTTTTCTTGGTCGTAGTCCCAAAGAATGCTGCCTTCATGGTCCTCGGTGTAAGCATTGACCAGAAGGACACAACCCGAGATTGGATCAAAGTCTTGATCGTTTTGAACGGTGATTCCATATTCGATCTCCGTTCCCATAACCTTGGGTATGGCCATTCAGGCTCCTAATCTGAGTTTCGGTCTAAACGTATTGGCCTGATTCGATGTTTTCTATCGAACGTTCCTTGCGACTTATACCTGAAATTAAGGTACGCACATTGATTATACGCTCACCTTTGCGTCCAGAAATTCTTGCCCAGTCGTCAGGATTCGTTGTATTCGGAAGATCTTCGTTCTCTTTGAATTCTTCACGGACTGCTTCATGAACATCATCGACCTTAATGCCTCTTTCCTCTGCATCTATCGCACGCTTGACAGCTTTTTTCTTGGCCCTAGCAACGATATTTTCGATCATTGCTCCACTGGAGAAATCTTTGAAATAGAAGATTTCTCGTTCACCTTTCGCATATGTAACCTCGAGGAACTTATTTTCGTCATCCGTTGAGTACATTTCTTCGATTACCTCGGTGATCATCCCATCAACTATCTTTGCGGAATCGCTTCCGTAAAGACGCTCACAATCAGAATGAAACGGTAAATCCGTAGTCAAATATTTTGTAAATATTTCTCGTGCAGCCGACTCGTCAGGTCTGTTCACTTTAACTTTAAGATCTAGCCTCCCAGGGCGAAGAACCGCCGGGTCGATTAAATCTTGCCTATTGCTAGCTCCAATTACGATCACGTTAGTCAATGATTCAACGCCATCGATCTCCGACAGAAATTGCGCAACCACGGTAGCTTCCATGTCAGAAGAAATTCCCGAACCTCGCATTCGAAACAAAGAGTCCATTTCATCAAAGAAAATTACGACAGGAACATCCTCACTTGCCTTTTCGCGAGCACGCCTAAACACCTCTCGAATCTTGTGCTCCGTCTCGCCAACGTACTTATTCAGAAGTTCCGGGCCCTTCACATTAAGAAAATAAGCTGGCGTTGCACGACCCGTCCGACGTTCAATGCTTTTCGCAAGGCTGTTAGCCACAGCTTTAGCAATCAAAGTCTTTCCACATCCGGGGGGGCCATAAAGCAAGATTCCCTTAGGAGGTGAAAGCTGATGTTCTCGAAAAATGTCGGGATGCAGATAAGGCAGTTCAATCGCATCTCTCAAAATCTCTACCTGCTCGTCCAAACCTCCGATATTTTCATAGGAAACGTCTGGAATCTCTTCAAGTGCGACTTCTTCTGCAGCGGATTTGGGCATCTTTTCGAATGCAAATTGGGTTCTAGGAGCAACCATTAAGTGATCACCCGATTTGATTGGTCCATCCCGTAAGGGCGATGCCAAAGTTACGACTCGCTCATCGTCCGTATGTCCGAGCACTATTGCCCTACCGTCGCCGAGAACTTCCATAACCGCACAAATTTCACCGCGCTGGGTAAACCCTGCCGATTCGACTACGTTGAAGGCTTCGTTCAGGACCACAAGCTGTCCTTCTTGCAAAGTCGTAACATCTAATTCCGGGTGGGCATTAACGCGCATGGCTCTACCATCCGAGACAATTTCCACTGTTCCATCTTTGTTAGACTGCTGAAAGACTGCATACGTATTAGGAGGAGAACAGAGCTTATCTACTTCTTCCTTCAGGAGCTCGATCTGTTGCTTAGCCTCCTGCAAAGTGTGCACCAATTTTTCGTTCTGGCGCTCGGCATCGGTTATTTGTTCTCGGGAATTTTGAAATCGTCGCCGGAGGGATTCATGCTCTGCCAGCACCCTTTCCATTCTGCGACGGAATTCAACAGAATCACCACCGAAGAAACGCATCGCTTGCCTAAGGTCGTCAATTTCTTCCTGAAGTGAACGCTCCTTTGCTCTCCCCGCTCCCGACCTGGAAGCCGGAGCTCCGGGCTGGCGAATACTCCGACCGAGGCGATTACCTCGGGATTCAGAATCATCCTCACTCAT
>CAYOGP010000069.1:0-8880 GCA_964403555.1 uncultured Spirochaetales bacterium
CGGTTCAACATCCAACTGGAGCTTGTTGCCAAACCCCCCACCGACATCTTCCGCGAGAATATGAATATTGTTTTCGGACAAGCCAAAAATCCAGGCCAGAATAGTTCGAGCTTGATGCGGAATCTGAGTGGAAACCCTAACCGTTAGCTCTTCTCTCACAGGATCAAACCGAGAAACAAGACCTCTCATTTCCATGGGCACCGCGCTGTAACGGTGTGCTGCTACATCTCGGCTTACAACGTGCTCCGCCTCTTCGAAAGCCTCATCTACCGAGCCAAAGGAAAATTCCCAAAGACACTGCCTATTGTCAGGCCAATCCGGATAAACCAGGGGCGAACCGGGCTCAATCGCTTTTCGTCGATCTAAGATAGGCTCCAAAACTTCGTATGAAACCGAGATTGCGTTCACAGCGTCCTGAGCCAAGTACGGATCCGATGCCGCTACAGCCGCCACCGGTTCTCCAACGAAATGAACGACCTCCGTAGCAAGCGCGTAAGTCTCGGGCAAGCGCATATCTACTAGATCGACAGACGGTGGAAGGGGATGCCAAAGATCCCTAGAAGATCGACCCGTCACAACGACTTCAACTCCTGTCATCGCTTCTGCAGCGGTCGTATCGATCTCAACAATTCGGGCGTGAGCGTGAGGGCTGTGAAGGATTGCTGCATGCAACTGTCCCGGAATATTTTCATCTGCAGCAAACCTCCCCGCACCCCGAAGAAGCCTTTCGTCTTCCCTCCGAGAGATGGAACGTCCTACCCAAGGAGACTTAGGAGACGGTTGCTCTTCTTGGTCAGCCACGCTGAAGCCTTTCCGCCGATTTTCTCACTGCTTTTAAAATATTTTGATAGCCCGTGCAACGACAAAGATTTCCAACCATCGCGGCGCGAATCTCCTGATCTGTCGGATTAGGATTTTTTCTTAAAAGCGCCCGTGCGCTTATGACCATTCCGGGCGTACAAAAACCACATTGGAGAGCGAACTCGTCAGCAAATGCCTGTTGAACCACATCAAGCTTCTTGATTGGCCCCGTTCCTTCCAGAGTCTCCACGGTTTTTCCTTTGACCTGCACAGCTAAGACCATGCAACTCTTCACCGACTCGCCATCAAGGAACACGGTACACGCTCCACAAATTCCCTCGTCGCAACCTATGTGTACGCTGGTCGTACCGCATTCGTCACGGAGCACGTCAACGAGCAAAGTTCTCGGAGAAACCTTACTCTCCCGTTCTTTGCCATTCAGTCGGAACTGCACGTCTAGAAATTCCTGGGTCAATTCAATACTTCCTCAAGAGCTCTTCGCAAAAGAACGCGGCCCACCTTAGTTCGATACTTCGCACCAGCCTGCAAATCCTCCAACGGTTCGAACGCTTCCCCATCAAAAGCTTCCAAGGCGGAATCGATACCGTCCGCGAAAGCTTCTTCAACGCGGGTCAATCTCAAAGGAGACTTATTCAGACCACCGGCCCCTACTCCGATAGTATCTCCTGATGTCACGGATATATTGACTAACGGGACCCCGTTCATTTGCGGCGAAAGTTCCAAATAGGCCCCCTTCAGTCCTTCCACAACGTCAAACTCTACAGCCAAGAGAATTTCCCCGGCACTGAGGGTGTTCTCTCTAAAACCTTGAAACAGATTTTCGATTGCCTCCTCGCGCGTCCCTTCAGCGGTCCCGACAATTGCTCTCGCGTTAAGTGAGATTAAAACTGGCGGCAGGTTGGCTCTGGGGTCGGCGAAACAGACGTTCCCTCCGATACTCCCTCGATTACGGACTTGGACATCACCGATCAAGCTCGCCGCCTCGCAAAGCCAGGGAACCGTCTCTTGAAGCAGTTTACTTTCAACCAAGTCGCAATGCCTCGTGAGCGCCCCAATACGAATTTTCCCTGCTTCGATCGATACACCGGAAAGCTCCTCAAGTGCACCAATATCGACGAGCATGTCGGGGGTCACTTGCCGCGATTTCATCACCGCAATTAAACTTTGACCTCCTGCAAGCGGAATCGCACCTTCAGCACACGCCTGGGAGGCGTCGGCTAAATCAGAAGCTAATCGGTATCCAAATGGAGCTGGACGCATAGAACCTCTCGATGGTTAGCTATAGTAACGTTCCAATAAGACCCTGGAGGAGAAATCTTGGCTGCTCAATTCAAAATTGAAGATTTAAACGCTCTTTGTGACGCATTCAATCAACATGACATCGATAAGGTGCTTTCGTATTTCGCCGAGGACGGCGAGTTCTTGACACCGGTAGGAGACGAAATCTTCGGCGGTAGAATTAAAGGAAAGAACGCTCTTAAAGAAGCGTTTGAACACGTCTTTGCGGATTCTCCCGATATCAAGTGGATTGGAGAGAACCATGTCGTCTCCGACAACCAAGCTCTTTCAAGCTGGCGCCGCACGGCGACTTCAGCCACAAACGGCGCTCAAGATTGGATGGGTTGCGACATCTATACCTTTAAAGAAGGTCTTGTAATCCGAAAGGACTGCTACTTCAAGACGCGCACATAAGAGCGAATTCGCCTCTAAATAGGCGAAAGCTCTTAGCCCAACGAGAAAGCCCTATTAAAGGCCTTCGAATAATCGAATGTCTCGGTCTGCCCCACCGTCAAGAGCTCGCAAGGCTTCTTGGTAGAGGTCGCTGTCGTAGCCAGCGACCGCAGCTTCGTAGCTTTCAAATTCGATGAGAACAGTTCTCTCGGCCAAGCCGTTTTCGCGAGCTTCGACCCGCCCACCAGCGGCAATCAGCTTACCACCAGCAGCCTCTAAGGCTGGACCGGCTAATTTGGCGTAGGCATCTCTCTTTTCCGGATCCGCTGGTCGTCTGTGCGCACTAAGCATGTAGCCTTTAGGCATCCCTCACTCCTTCTTTTAAAAGAAACTAAGAGTCTTCCGTTCCTCACCAGAGTCCGCCTTGCGCGCAGTCTCCGCGAGAGAACAACTTCTAGTAAAAATTATCTCTGGCCTAGGCGCTTAATGCGAATTCGGCCTCGGCCACCTCCACCTTCTTTAACTCTGGGAGCACCGAAGAAGCGAAAAGTCGCATATTCCGCTCAGCCTCAGCGTAAGGCATTCCCGAGTAGCTAAGGATGGCCATATAACCGTTCATGTCCGTCAAGTTGTGGAAATGCATGATCCTTTCAAAGCACTGCTCAGGCGTGCCGAAACAGGCAAGATCAACCAGAAAATCGATGACCTTATCCTTCCCAAGCTCCTGAATTTTCTCTTGAAATCCTTTTCCGTAAAACTCATAACCCTTTGTCTTGGATAGATGCACATCGTCAAATTCGTAATGCTTGATCACAGATTCGTAATAGTCCTTGATGTACTTGCGTCCCAACTCTTCGGCTCGGTCGGCGCTCTCGTCTACGAAAGTCCAGCCCCCCACCAAGGGCTTGGGGGCATCTTCGCCATGCTCCTTCCGGTAGGCTGCGTTGTACAGAAGGATGTCATTCTTCACTACGCTCCAGGGCTTCTGCGGCACCACGAGAATGCCAGCGTGATTTTTAACCATCAAAGGCATGGTCTCATTGGAAACCGCCGCCCCATAAGTTCTGCCCCGGAAACTCTTTAACGGCCGAGGTCGAATGTCCCTCTTGGGCTGTTTCACAAAATCCCCATCGCATTCGAGATAACCCTGCTCGAGTCCGTCGAGGACCATCTTCGTGTATTCCTCGAACCTCTCACGGCTCGTATTCATATCGAGACGAAATCCCTCGTACTCCACACGACCGACGCCACGGCCAATTCCCAAAATCATTCGACCACCGGAAACGTGATCGAGCATCGAAATCTGTTCAGCAACGCGGATCGGATCATGCCATGGAAGCACAATGACCATACTGCCCAACTGCGCTTTACGGGTACGGCCGGCCATGTAGGTAAGAAATTGGATCACGTCTGGACACATCGTGTAGTCGGTGAAGTGGTGTTCAACGCCCCATATCGACTCAAAACCCAGAGGCTCCGCTAACTCCGCCAAACGCACCTCGTTTTGGTACACCTCGGTATCCGAAAGCTGATCACCCGGGTTTTGAAAAATTGCTGAGTATCCTACGTGCACGTTTATCCCCTTTAATGAAAGCGCTTCTATCCGAAAGCGAGGCGCCCGGCCCATCGTGGACCATACGTCCTAGATTGTACTCGACCCCTTGGGGATTTCACCCGTCGCCACCGCTTAGTTCCCAAATTGTCACCGCTAAGTTTAAAAACCCCCTATGTTCCCTTCCAGATTTTAAGGAGTTTTAGTTATGCATGACCTCGTGATTAAAGGCGGAAAAATCGCAGATGGCACCGGAGAACCTTCCTTTACTGGCGACATTGCCATTTCAGAAGGAAAGATCGAAGAGGTCGGAGGAAAAGCAGGACCTGCCCGCCGCGAAATCGATGCCGACGGGCTCCTCGTTACTCCCGGATTTGTCGACATCCACACGCACTATGATGGTCAAGCAACGTGGGACCCCTACCTGGCCCCGTCTTCTTGGCACGGAGTGACAACCGTCGTCATGGGTAATTGTGGCGTTGGTTTTGCCCCGGCCAAACCAGACAGTCACGACTGGCTTATCGGTCTTATGGAAGGTGTCGAAGATATTCCTGGTGCGGCACTTTCCGAAGGAATTAACTGGGCCTGGGAAAGCTTTCCAGAGTACTTAGACGCTCTCGAATCACACCCTCGTGTCATCGATATCGGAGCACAAGTTCCCCATGGTGCGGTACGCGCCTACGTCATGGGGGAACGTGGTGCAAACAACGAGAAGGCAACCGCGCAAGACCTCGAAGAAATGGGAAGAATCGTAGAAGCCGGAATTCGTGCAGGCGCCCTCGGTTTCACAACCTCCCGAACGGTGCTTCACCGATCCATCGAGGGTGAGGCTGTCCCTGGCACCTTCGCAGACGAGGCAGAAGTTTTTGCCATTGGTCAGGCTCTCGGCCGTGTAGGAAGCGGTGTCTTTGAAATGGCCTCGGATTTAATGCCTGAAGGAAAAGAACTGGATTGGGTACGAAGATTATCAAAAGAGGTTGGACGTCCGATTACCTTCGCACTACTCCAAAACGATCTCGACCCCACTCAGTGGCGGCGCATCCTCGACATTACTGAGGAAGCCAACAATGAAGGCGCTTGGATTGTCCCCCAAGTTGCGGGGCGCCCAGCAGGGTTGTTGCTTGGCCTCGAAGCCACCATCCATCCTTTTGTCTCCCACCAAACTTATAAATCTATTCGGCACCTCCCTCTCAAGGAAAGAGTGGCGGAAATGATGAAACCCGAGGTAAAGGCAGCCATGCTCGAGGAGAAGGTGAAGTACAACTTCCCCTTAGCCTCCTACATCACATCGAGTTTCCACAAACTCTTTCCGCTTGGGAACCCACCGAATTACGAGCCTGCGCCTGAAGACAGCGTAAAAGCGATCGCGGAACGCGAAGGGCGAGAGCCTTCGGACGTTGCCTACGACTTGCTTCTTGCCAGCGAAGGTAAAGAGCTTCTTTACTTCCCTCTCTTTAATTACTCACAGTTCGATATGGATCCCATTTACGAAATGTTGGTCCATCCTGCTACGACCCTTGGACTCTCCGATGGTGGCGCGCACTGTGGCGTGATTTGCGATGCAAGCACGCCAACCTTCATGCTCACCCACTGGGCGAGAGACCGAGACCGTGGAAAGAAGATCTCTCTCGAATCTATCGTTTCGCGACAAACTCGAGAGACCGCCAACCTCTACGGCCTCCGTGATCGAGGACTTCTGAGGCGAGGGATGAAAGCCGATGTGAACGTGATCGACTTTGATGCCCTCGGCCTCCATGCACCGGAGATGGTTTTCGATCTCCCCGCGCAAGGACGTCGCCTCGTTCAAAGAGCCACCGGTTACCGAGAGACCATTGTTTCTGGAGAGGTCACCTTCCAAAATGGCGAAGCAACCGGAGCTTTGCCTGGTCGGCTCATTCGCGGAGAACAAACGGAGGCCTCGTGAAACTAGGATTTTTCGGCATAAACAACGGCGTACTGGCTGAACCCGATGCCATGACATCTGTGACAAAGGCGGCAGAACAAGCTGGCCTCGACTCGGTATGGACCGGAGAACATGTGGTCCTTCCAGATCCCCATACTCCGCCCTCACCCGTACCCCCTCATTATCCCATGATGGATCCCACCGCTGCCCTTGCTTTCCTTGCGGCTGAAACGGAAACCATCGGGCTTGCTACGGGAATCATCATTGTTCCTCAACGCAACCCGGCGGTATTGGCTAAAGAGCTGGCCACAGTCGACGTCCTTTCGAAAGGCCGACTCATATTCGGCATCGGAGTCGGCTACCTGAAGCCTGAATTCGATGCTCTAGGAGTTTCCTTCGAGCAAAAAGGACCACGCACCGACGAATACATCGCAGCTATGCGAGCGCTGTGGTTGCAAGAAAAGCCGTCCTTTGAGGGAAAGTTCGTCTCGTTCTCCAATATCAACGCGTTCCCTCGACCAGTGCAAGACGGCGGCCCTCCCGTTGTTGTTGGAGGGTGGAGCAAAGGCGCCTACCGACGCGCTCTTGCTATTGGACAGGGTTGGTACGGATACAACCTTGATGTCCAAGGCGCAAAAGACTGTCTGACCGAACTTAACGGATGCCGTCAAGAGGTCTCTCGACCGGATGACTTGGGCACCCTTGAAATCAGCATCACACCTCCTCCCGGACCGATTTCCTCCGACGACCTAAAGGCCTTCGAAGACCTGGGAGTAGACCGCCTCATTGCAGTCGCTGCACCCTCTGTTCGCAAGGAGGGGACCGAAGGTTACTTACGGTTTATTGACCAGATAGCTCAGATTGCCTGACCTAAATCGTCGGCTTATAGAAATTTCCCTACACGCCGACCCTCTCTGATCGTTGATCACGGTCGGAAAGCAAAACTCTTCGAGAACCTAGCTGTTAGTCTTGCGAAGTCTGCATCGTATCCAAAGCACTTCGTCCCACGGAGGCATCAATCGGCGTCTCAGCATTCTCAGTAAACACAGCGAGCGCTCTATAAAAACCAATCACCAAAAGAAGCTCGGCGATTTGCGAGGCATTTAATCGACTCGCAATTTTTTCGTAAGTAGCATCACTCGCCTTCACATTGGCAATCACTTCGTTCGTGAACTGCAAGATGTTCCTATCGGACTCTTCCCAACACGCCGCTTCGACATTCGCATCTCGGATCGCCTGCAGATGTTCATCGCCCATACCGGCCTCGCGGGCAAAACTCTCATGTTGGGCCCATTCGTATTCCCCAATGCAGGAGGACACCGATCGCAGAAGTGCAATTTCTCGGTCGCGAAGCGAAAGCGCCGCGTCTTTATTAAGGCCCACCACTGTGTCCATTAAAGGTTGGAAACATTGGGGAGCATTCGCCAGGTGACGAAAAATGTGAAGCTCACCAGGACCTTTAACAAAGTCCTGAATCGCCTGAGGTGCATCTTTCAGGTCAACAAGTGGCAATCTGGGCATCAAAAGCTCCTTCTCGAAAGTCAAGGGTTAAAGATGAATTCGACAAAGCCGTCACCTTCTCGAAGATTCTACTGTACCTAAGCCCTCCTTTTCCCGTCGGCTATGGAAAACATAACGAGGGGTCCCATGTCTACTGCTGCACCTTCTTTATTCGAATACTGGCCACGTCGTCTTACCGTCGTCATTTTGTGCTTCCTGTCGGCACTAATTTGCTATATCGATCGAGTCAACATCTCGGTCGCTATTATTCCGATGGCTGAAGAGTTCGGCTGGGACAACACCACACGAGGCTTGGTTCTCTCGTCTTTCTTCTACGGCTACATGGCCACACAAGTCTTGGGTGGCTGGCTGGCCGATCGTTTCGGAGCAAAAGCAGTCCTCGGCTTCGGGGTCCTCTGGTGGTCACTCTTTACGCTCGTCACTCCTCCCGCTGCGGCCGCCTCACTCGCCATCCTATTCGTGGCACGAGCGCTCATGGGAATGGGTGAAGGCATCAACTTTCCCGCCTGCTATTCGGTCATGGGGCGATGGATTCCTGCTTCGGAAAAGGCAAGGGCAGCGGGTTTTCTCCTAAGTGGCGTCTCAGTCGGCACAGTCGCGGCACTCCTGATTTCACCAATCCTTATTGGGAAATATGGCTGGGAATCGGTTTTCTACATCTACGGGGTTTTAGGGTTCATCTGGTGGATATTCTGGCAGACACGAGTCCACAGCCTCCCAAGCGAGCATCCAAATATTTCAGAGGAGGAACTCGAACACATTCGCAGTGGCCTGCCTGCCGTTGAAAAAGCACCAAAGATGCCTTTCAAAGTCATTTTCTCAAAAGTTCCCGTGTGGGCACTGATCATCAATCACTTCTGCGTCAACTGGGGTTTTTACGTCATGCTCGCGTGGCTACCGACCTACTTTAACCAACAACTCGGGGTAAAAATTAGCGACGTGGGGATTTATGCGGTCCTCCCTTACGTGGCGCTATTCATCACCGGCAACGGTGCAGGATGGATTTCCGACTGGATGATTAAGAGTGGATGGTCCATCACGAACACACGCAAGATCATTCAGACGATCGGCCTCGTGGGCCCGGCCAGTTGTTTCTTCATGGTGGGCCAGGTCGAGACTCCTCTTCAGGGAGTTGCCGTCATGACGGGTGCACTGTTTTTCGCGGGTTTCTCTTTCGCAGGCTTCGCTGTAAACCATCTCGACATCGCACCGAAATATGCCGGCACCCTGCTAGGTATCACGAACACCGTAGGAACGATCCCCGGGGTCGTAGGCGTTCTAGTTTCAGGTTATCTCGTCGATACTACCGGCTCCTGGGCCTCGGCATTCTTCCTTGCAGCGTGCCTTTACCTGGTCGCTGCCGTGGTCTGGCTACTTATGTCCACAGGGGAACGCATTATCGACTAGCCCT
>CAYOGP010000070.1:0-8839 GCA_964403555.1 uncultured Spirochaetales bacterium
CCGCTGGAGAAGTACACGGCGGGGACCGTCTTAGGCGCGGCGCTCGGGCTCTTCGTCGGACTCGAAGGTCATCTCCTCGTCGTCCCAGCTGAGCAGGCGCTCGCTGATGCGCCCTTCGAAGCCCGTTGCAGGGTCTAAATCAGCGCTGCGGATTGAGCCCACTCCCTTTCCTTCAACCGTGACCGGACCCACTCCGGGAATCCACTTATGCGTACCACCCCACTCAGAACCAATCTCCCAAACACGCGCCACATCTGCATTAATTTCCTTCGTAACAGACACGCTGCCCATAGTGTACTCCTAAGATACTCGTGGTTTCGGAAAAGGCGCCCGTCGGCAGATCGTTTCATCTCTTCCGGGTCCTACTGACAAAAGATCGACGGGAACACCTGCCAATGACTCAACTCGGTCTACATATTTCTGTGCATTAATCGGTAAATCTGAGAACTCTCTTGCCAGCGAAATATCCTCGTCCCAGCCTGGTAATATTTCGTATACGGGTTCCGCTTTCTCTACTTCTGTCAGCGTCATGGGGAAAAATTCCGTGTACTTTCCTTCAATCCGGTAACCAGTAGCAATTGGTATCTCTTTTAAACCGGAGAGAACGTCCAATTTATTTACAGCCAACGATGTGAAACCGTTGACTATTGCAGCCTCCTTCAGAGCAATCGCGTCCAACCACCCGCATCTTCTCTTTCTTCCCGTCGTGGCGCCAAATTCGTTACCACGTTTGCCGAGCCATTCTCCTTGCGGTCCCTTGTCCTCCGTAGGAAAAGGTCCACTGCCCACTCGAGTCGTGTAAGCCTTGCTTATGCCAAGTACTCCATCGATCCTAGTAGGACCGACACCTGCTCCTGAGCAAACTGCACCTGCTACGCAGTTCGAGGAAGTGACAAAGGGATAAGTCCCATGATCTATATCCAGAAAAGTTCCCTGTGCACCCTCGAACAAAACATTTCTCCCATCGCTAAGAGCAGAATCTAGAATATGGACTGTATTGTCGACATAGGGTGCAACTCTCTTCCCCAGCTCTGCACAATTCGCTGTAAGTCGCGCCAGATCCACCCTGCTCGCGCCGTGAAACTCTTCGAGCTCACGGTTCTTTTCTTTCCCTAGGGCGTCCAACGTAAGAGCCAGCCTTTCGGGATCCAACAAATCGGCAACCCTTAGCCCTCGGCGAGCTACCTTGTCTTCATAGGTCGGACCTATACCTCTGCCAGTCGTCCCTATCGCTCGACCACCCAGATCCTTTTCTCTCGCTTGATCTAGAGCAATGTGCCAGTCTAAAATCACATGAGCCCGTCCCGAAATTCGAACCTGAGAAGGGTCGGTAATTATCCCTCGCCTCTCGAGCTCCTCCAGTTCCTTTAGAAGAATCGAAGGGTTTACTACGACTCCAGGACCTATTACGTTAATTGTTCCCGGTTGAAGGACGCCGGAGGGAATGAGATGGAGAACCGTTTGCTCGCCTTCTACGACCAGCGTGTGCCCCGCATTGTTACCTCCTTGAAAACGAACAACTAACTCAGCCCGAAGGGCAAGCCAATCGACAACCTTACCCTTCCCCTCGTCCCCCCACTGGGCCCCAACGGCTATAACTGCTGGCACTATCCAAGGTCCACTAGCCGCGCCTCGATGACAGCGGAAAGACTTCGAAGATGATTTAGTGCTGCGTCACTGGGAGCGGGATGTACATTAACGAGCATTGCTGCCTCGGACCTCTCGGGTATTAAGCCAAGTTGCATTCGTGAAATATTGACTCCATCTTGGCCCAAAACACTTCCTATCGTACCAACCACCCCAGGTTCGTCATGATTTTTCAAAAAGATCGTAGGTCCCTCTGGTATCGCCTCTAGCATAACGTCATCAATGCGAACAATACGTGGTTGTACTCCATGGAAAATGGCACCCGCTATCAAATGCATCCCGTCCCGTGTCCTTACGCGAGTGGTTATCACACTAGCGAAATCCTGGCTTCGACTGGTTTTTGACTCAATTACCTTTATGCCGCGATCCGACGCTATTACTGGGGCGTTCACCAAGTTTACATCTTCAGAGGTGGGTGAGAGGAGACCTTTCAGAGCCGCAAGAGTCATCGCGGTCACGTCATACTCTGAAACCTCTCCGGCATATTCTATCTCGACATCTTCTATAGGGCTTCCTGCCAGTTGCCCCTGAAAGCTTCCCAGCTTTTCCGCTAATAAAATCGAAGGTTTAAGCTGTTCAAGCATCTCGGGAGACAGGGACGGAAGGTTTACAGCGTTTCTTACGACCCCTTCAGAAAGGTGGTCTCTGACCTGTTCGGCAACCGCAATCGCAACGTTTATTTGGGCCTGTTCAGTAGATGCACCCAAGTGCGGGGTACAAATTACTTTTTCATGCAACACCAGCGGGTTACTTGGACCTGGAGGCTCTTCTTCAAACACGTCCAGACCTGCTCCACCTACCCGACCGGACTCGAGAGCGCTTAAAAGCGCCTGTTCATCAACTATGCCCCCCCTAGCGGCATTTATGACGAGCACCCCTTCCTTCATTTTTTCAAAGGCCGATGCG
This sequence comes from uncultured Spirochaetales bacterium, assembly GCA_964403555.1. GTDB lineage: Bacteria > Myxococcota_A > UBA9160 > UBA9160 > UBA6930 > UBA6930. Next base: position 2,554 of record CAYOGP010000070.1, read on the forward strand.
TTGAGAAGGCCGACCGTTTCCTTCGTTCGAGGCACATGTACAGTGATCGCATCGGCTCGGGATAGAACCTCCGAAAGCTCCGTCAATTCCAGATCTTGCTTTTGGGCGACTTCAACTGGAATAAACGGGTCATAAGCGAGAACCCGCATGCCCAAACCCCGAGCGCGATCCGCCACTACCCTCCCGATATTGCCCAGGCCGAGGACCCCGAGAGTTCGATTGTACAACTCAAGGCCTTGAAAGCCTTTCTTATCCCATCTCCCGGCTTTCATAGAAGCGGTGGCCTGGGGAATATGACGGGCCAGGGAAACAAGTAGTGCGAGCGCATGTTCTGCAGTAGTGATGTTGTTTCCCTTGGGAGTATTAACTACGACTATGCCCCGGGCCGTAGCTGCATCTATATCCACGTTATCTAAGCCAATGCCAGCTCTGCCGATAATACGCAGTTTCGGAGCGGCCTCGATCACTTCGGCGGTAACCTGGGTTGCGCTTCGAATTACTAAACCGTCCACGTCAGAAACATGTTCTAAAAGTTCTTCAGCAGGCAAGCCCGGTGAATTCACTAGTTCGAAGCCAGCAGCCTCTTCGAAAATCTGAAGGCCTTCGGAAGCCAAACTGTCGGCTACTAATACTTTGGGCACTGTGCCCTCCTCTAGCGGTTTGACGTGCCTCGGTTCTGCGAAAATGGTCTTTATGCCATCAGTGAGAACCACCGACGGGAAAGCTCGCGGAAGGCTAGCGAGGTGTCAACGCGCTAAATCCCTTAACCTCTACCCCATACGTCAAAGTTATTGCTCCGCTAGGCTATTAGGCATCTTCAGGAGACTTTGTGTGACTAATTTAGAAGCAAGCGACCACTCCCAGACCTCCTACGTAGTCTCCACGCTACCCCCCTTGCGGGCCGTCGTACGACTTCCAGGGTCTCGAAGTATCACTAATCGGGCCCTCCTCTGCGCAGCCCTGGCCCCCCCAAGCTCCGTCTTGCGGGGCATAACGGAAAGCGATGACGTAAACGTGATGGCTGAAGGCCTCTCGGCACTGGGTATAAGGATCGGCAAAAAAGGCACCCTATGGGAGGTAGAAGGTCAATCCGGGACGTTCTCGGCCTCAGGCGTAACTATAGATGTAGGCGCCTCAGGAACCACGGCTCGATTCTTAACAGCCGCATCGTGCCTCGCTGAGGGAAACATCATTTTGACCGGAACCAGCAGGATGAAAGAACGCCCAATACTAGGACTTACAAAAGCTCTTGAGTCTTTAGGCGCCGAGTTAAGGGTAACCGGCGAAAACGGGTGTCCTCCGGTAGAGATAATCGGTTCCGGCCTAAGTGGAGGCCGTACCGATGTTGAAACGCACCTTTCGAGCCAATTCCTCTCGGGAATTCTTTTGAGCGCTCCCTGTGCCCAAAAAGATGTAAAACTTATTTTCTCTTCTAAATCAATAGTTTCTAAACCTTTCCTAGAACTTACATATCAGGTCATGACGGACTTTGGCGCCGAATTCTCCATCACCCAGGACGGAGTAACTGTCCACGCTCACGGTTACAAGCCAACTGATTACACAGTCGAGCCGGATGCTCAATCTGCCGTTTATGCCTTCTGCGCCGCAGCGATCGTAGGGGGAACAATCAAAGTCCTAGGGATCCCGGAGAGCTCGAACCAAACGGACTTGAGAATTCTGGAGATCCTTAAACGAATGGGGTGCTCAGTTCAAAGAGAAAATTCTTCAATCCTCGTCCAAAGCGCCACCGAAAAGCTCAAAGGAATCGAGGTAGATATGAATGAGATCCCGGATGCTGTCCTCGCCCTCGCGGTTGTAGCCCTCTTTGCAGAAGGTCCGACAACGATCAAAAATATTGCAAATTTGAAAATCAAGGAAAGCAATCGTTTACAAGCCCTTAAAAATGAAATTTGTCGACTTGGAGCAAAGGCCGAGATAGGTAACGACTTTATTCGAATAGAACCAAAACCACTTAACTCCGCCGAAATAAGAACGTACGAAGACCACAGAATGGCCATGTCCTTCGCCCTGGCTGGGCTCAAGGTTCCCGGAATAAAAATCCTCAATCCAAGTTGCGTAAACAAAACTTGGCCGGACTACTTCAACTTTCTTGAGAAACTAGAGACGGAAACGTAGGCATGGACAAGTCAGTACCCGTAATCCGAGCGTCGAATCTCAGTCGATTTTTCGGGCCGCACAAGGCAGTCACGAAAATAAATCTCGAAATCCAGCCTGGGTCCGCACTTGGCCTCATGGGCGAAAATGGAGCTGGAAAGACGACGCTCCTGCGTCTTATTGCCGGTCTAATCCTGCCCTCGTCCGGCAAACTCGAAGTCCTCGGACTAAACCCCACCAAACAACAAACGGACTTAGCTCGAAGGCTAGGTTTTGTACCCGAAGAGCCTGCACTCTTTCCTGAAATGGGAGTCCGAGCACAATTGCTTTTCTTCGGAGGTGCTAAGGGACTAAATGGACAAAACCTCCGTGACTCCGTTGACCTTCAATTGGAACGATTCGACCTTACCCGTTACTCAAAACAGCCCTGTTTTTCTCTCTCTCGAGGACTAAGAAAGCGGGTCGCACTCGCACTAGGGTTCCTGGACGACCCGGACCTTTTGCTCCTCGATGAGCCGACTTCAGGCCTGGACCCTGTTCATCGCGATTCCTTTATTTCTTGGCTTTCGCAAAAACGAGGGAAAACGAGTTGGATTCTGTCTTCGCATGACTTAGAGGAAATTCAAAGCCTAACTAGCCATGTGGCTCAACTGGATGAGGGATCTCTCAAAAGAATCGACGTGAGCAGCGATCTCGCGCATTTAAAACCGAGGCAAAACAAACTCAGGAAACAACCATGAAGGTCTTCGTAATACTGGCAACAAGAGAAGTAAAGCTCACGTTCCTCTCGCCTCGTTCTTACCTTCTCTTGTCACTTTTCTCCCTTACGAGCGGATTGATATGCTTCGACCAATTACGCATTTTCAACGAACTGATTTTTCTTCATATGTCACAAACCATGGGAGGATTTGATCTCGGCACCCTTCCGGACGCTCTCAATATTCGAAGTCGTATCTTTCTTCCTCTAATGGACAACCTAGCCCTCGCACTAGTTGCATTGCTTCCCTTAGTCACTATGCAATCGTTCTCAGAAGACGCAACAAACCACACAGATCAACTGCTCGCCGTGACGGGTGCCTCCCCTCTATACATCGTGTTATCAAAATTTACTGCCTGTGGACTACTAGTCTCCCTAGCTATTGGGACAGCATTCCTTTACCCAGCAACCTCTTTGGGACATATAGGATATGGTGAAGAACAACTTGCTGGTGCCTTTATTGGGCTATGGTTCCACGGCTTAGCTCTTAGCAGCATTGGACTCGCCGCCTCTGCCTTCACGCGCAGTCAAGTAATTGCCGCCGTTACTACCTGGGCGATAGGGCTTGCGATTTGGGATCTCGCATGGCTCGCTTCACTGGTACCAGGAGCAGCTACCATTTTGCTGAAGTGTTCTTTTCAAGAACATTTTGTGGCCTTCCCTGATGGCTTTATTAGTAGTCAAAGTGTTCTTTTCTTTCTGACTTTTATCGTTTTGGGAGTCTCTCTTGCCCGGATTGCATTGGCACTCCGACGGTTGACTGGTTAGAGAATCATGACAAGGATTTTAATTCTACTAGCAGCCGTCGCTTCAATGTTTGCTTTTGGAACGTACTCGGCATTTAACAAAAGTACGGGATTTCTTCTATGGAACTTGACGATCGCCGCAGCTTGTTTGTCGGGGGCACTTTGTTTTGCGCTTAGAGCGAATCTCTCTCACAGCCGTGGACACAGCAGAGAACTATTATCCTGTGTAACCAAAGGAACTATTGCTACCGGAATCTGGTTATCGATCGCTATCTTTGTACCCAGGGTTTCTTGGGATCTCCACCCAACAAGTGCCTTGCCTATCTCTTCTGCAACTCACAGGATGGTAACGTCTTTGAATTCTCCTGTCGGAGGTATACTCTACAGAGTTCCCGGAGATCCTCGTGTCTCCCATACTCGACGCCTTCTCAAATCCATCAATTCACTAGGATCTTTCAATTTCACCGAAAAAATCCTCACCGAAATCGACAAGGACAAGGGCATTTTCTCCAATACGTTGCTTCTCAAAATCGGAGAACAAGAATACTTTCTGAACCAACCTAACGAAGGAGCTATCTACGAAGCTCTCGTGCAAGCAAAACCCGGACCAAGAGCGAAATGGATCATTGCTACTGGGTTTGGTGAAGGGAATACTCTCGAAACTGGACCTACCGGATACTCCGGTCTTGGTGAAGCGCTTAAAACGGAAGGGCATTACATTTCCAATTGGATAGCAGGCATAGGAGAACCTATTCCAGAAGGTACAAAAGGAATCATTCTTCTAAGACCCGAAAGACCATATCCCCCCGAAGCAACAAGGCAGATAGAGAGGTTTTTAGAAGAAGGCGGGCGAGCCGCCATATTCGTCAAACCCTCAAAAGAACAGCCTCTAAAGGATTTATTAGATATTTACGGTGTGCAAGTCGGAGAAACCCCCGCAATGGATCCAGGAGCACCTAACCCCCCAGTGGACGGAAGAGGACTCGTTGTCCAACGATACAGTCGACATCCTATCGTCCGAGATCTAGAAGTCGGTCACGTAACTTTCTTCCCATTCGCAGCTGCACTCACATTGAGAAAAACAAATCCTATGGATCAACTTAGTGGACTTGCATTCACGGGCATTAATGGTCGGACAAAATATTCTGAAACCGAAGGCGATTTTCTCCCCCTTACTGCAGCAATCGAAATCGCACGAAAAAACAACAATTCAAAAATCGTATTTTTTGGAGACGCGGACTTTATCGCGAACCGATGGCTTCGATCAGCTTACAACTTAGACCTGGCCTTAAATAGCTTCGCATGGCTAATAGAGGACGAAAAATTAATTGCTCTCCGTGCAAAAGCTATTTCGCCATCCACAAGGCAAGACCCAGTATCGCTAGGAGACGGGCTTCAGTCATTCCTAAATGTGGGTTTAGTAGTACCCGAATTGTTCTTGATGCTTTCGGCACTAGCTTGGATCAGGCAAAAATGGTCCGGCTCTAGACTTAGCGCTCACTAAGCTTTTTTGTCGCAAGGGCAAAACCTTCCGCACCAGCAAGCTGCGCCTGATCCAAAACGTACACCGCCTTCTCGAGGATTACTTCCTTATCACCTCGGAGAATCACTAGTTTATCCTCGGTCTCGGACAACGCCTTCTCTAAGTGCACACGCAAGTTCTCGAGCGTCACAAAGTCTTCATTGACCTGAACTTGGCCTTCTTTAGTTATCGTGACACTTACCGCTTTCGGTGGCGTCTGTGACTGTTCGGTGGCCTCAGGAAGGTCAACCTTCTTTCCAGTGTTTGAAATAACCGAAGATGTCACCATAAAAATGATTAGAAGAACCAAGAAAACGTCAGTCAGCGGAGTAATGTTGATTTCAGCAACGATCCCCTGAGAGTCGTCACCTTCTGTATTTTCAGGATTTGCCGAAATCGCCATTTTTTTGACCCGTCTGAGAAGTGTCAGCAACGGAGGAACCAGACTCTAGATAGAGGAGCGCCTGGATAAATCGATCTGAAGAGCGAGAGAATGTGCCACCGATACTACCTAAACGGGTCTGCAGCCAGTTGTATAATGCTAAAGCTACAATCGCAACGAGCAGACCGACCGCCGTAGCAATTAAAGCTTCGGCGATTCCGGCAGAAACAACCTCGAAACCCGTGTCCCCAGTAATACCAATCTCGCGAAATGCTCTCATAATTCCAACTACAGTACCGAAGAGGCCAATGTAAGGCGCCAGTGAACCCGTGGTCCCGATAATCCATAGGCCACTTCTCAAACCTGTCATCACTTCTTGACGCGCCGTAGCAATGATTTGATTAAGATCCTCAAGAGCAATATTTCTCCATCGAAGGCCTTCTCCGAACACTTTTGACATCGGAGTACCGGAGGCCTCACAAGCCTCCTGCGCCGCCTTAATATTGCCGGTCGAAAGCACCTCAACGAGGTCACGAGTCAACTCACGCGTCTGCCCTTCAAGCCCGCGGATGCGCCAAAGCCTCTCTAAAGCTATCGAAAACACAATGACCGACAATAAGCCCAATGGATAGGTAGTCAATCTTCCTAAATAGAGCAGTTCGAGGAGTTCGCCCGAATCCACTTTTCCAACCTCCCTGCCACGTTCCAGCCTAAAAGACCTGATGTGGCGCCTACAGTAACCCTCTAATCCCAACGCATCAAAT
>CAYOGP010000071.1:0-8810 GCA_964403555.1 uncultured Spirochaetales bacterium
TCAGGGAAGACTACTTTAGTGTCTCTGATTCCAAGGATTTTTAAAGTTTCAGACAGTATGGTTAGCCTTGATGGAGTCGACTTGAATGAATGGGACTTGTCAGACCTGCGCAAAAATATTGCAATGGTTCCACAAGATCCGTTTCTGTTTTCGATGTCAGTCGCTGATAATATCTCTTACGGAAGTCCAAACTCTGGGTTGGAGGAAATCTCCCGGGCGGCGAGTGCTGCTCGCCTAATGGGCGACATTGATGAACTTCCCCGTCGCTTCGCAACGGTCGTTGGTGAAAGAGGAGTGATGTTGTCAGGTGGTCAAAGACAACGTACGGCTCTGGCTAGAGCTTTAGCGCTGCGGCGTCCAATTTTAATTTTAGATGACACACTTTCGGCCGTAGATTCGCAAACTGAATCCGCCATACAGGGTGAACTTGCATCTTTGTACAAAGGGAAAACGGTCATTGTGGTAAGCCATCGCGTGTCTTCATTGAAAGATGCGGATCAAATTATTGTACTAATAGATGGCTCCATTTCAGAGCAAGGTGTTCACGATGAACTGGCGGCCGGAGGTGGGTGGTATAGTCGGATGGTACGGGCGCAGGCGCTCGAGGATGAAATTCAATTGCTAGATGGAGCCGACGGAGAGGTTTTTGATGGCTAGTGATACACACGAGAGCACTGGAGACGTTCTTCATGAAGAGGAATCTCTAGGAAAGGCTTACGATAGCCGCTTAGTTGCCCGTTTATGGCCTTATGTTCGTCCCTATAGATGGCAAGTCGTTGTAACCCTGCTTCTGGTTATACCGTTATTCGTTTTCATGCTTGCTCCTGTCTTTATAGTAAAAAATGGATTGGATCATGTCTTTGGGTCACAGGATTTAAGCCTTGGTCCTATGGATCAATTGTTTGCCCCTCCGATGGGCTGGGATTCTCTTTTGTGGATCGCCGGTCTCTACGTTTTTGCGATTGCGATTCATGCTGGTCTTGATTTTCTACGCCTGGTTCTGATGGCAACGACCGGACAAGCAGCGATGAGAGATTTGAGAGGTGTAGTTTTCGACCACGTGCAAAAACTTCACCTGGGATTTTTTGATAGATACCCGATAGGTCGCTTGGTAACTCGAACTACCAACGACATAGAGAATGTCGCAGAAATGTTTAGTCAGGGGGTAATCGCATTTATCACAGATCTTTTGATCATGTTTGGAATTGCGGGTTTGCTGGTTTCTCAGGATCCTAAGCTAGCACTTTTAACTTTTTGCGTTGTCCCCGTCCTCTCTGTAGCGGCTACAATTTTCCGTCTCAAAGTTAGGGAAGCCTACCGTCTGGTTAGAGTTCGTATCGCTAGAATTAACACATTCGTTCAGGAATGTATTACTGGCATGAAAATAATACAGTTGTTTTCCAGGGAAGATCGTAACGCGAGAGATTTCAGGTTGTTGAACGCAAGTCACCGTGACGCATGGTTTGAATCGATACGGTACGATGCGGCCTTGTTCTCCGTAGTTGAGTTGGCAAGCCAAATAACGATGGCAGTTGTAATCGCACAGGCTACCGATATTGCTTCGGCTGGAACTATTTATTTTTTCATTGAAGGAATGCGCCTCTTTTTCATGCCTCTCCGAGATCTTTCCGCCAAATACGCCGTAATGCAATCTTCGATGGCAAGCTGCGAACGAGTTTTTCAGATTTTGGATACCGAGCCCGAGATAATGGATTCGCGAGAACTGCCGCTTCGGGTCGAGCAAAAGCTTCAACCCTCTAGGGGTGAAGTGGTTTTTGAGAACGTTTGGTTTCGTTACGACGCTGGGACTGAGTGGATTCTAAGGGATGTAAGTTTTCGGGTTGCGCCTGGAGAAAGGGTGGCGTTTGTTGGTGCAACTGGAGCCGGGAAAACGACAATTATTAAGCTGCTCACGCGGTTGTATGATGTCGAGAGGGGTCGTATTTTGATAGACGGCATAGATGTTCGAGATATGCCTCAGATGGTCCTAAGGCGAAATGTTGCGACGGTACTCCAAGATGTCTTTCTTTTTAGTGGCACTGTTCTAGACAATATAAGACTGGGACGATCAGATATTTCGGACGAAACCATTCGAGGGGCGGCGGGTGCTATTGGCCTTCAAAGGTTCTTGGGTGAGGATTCCAACTTCTTGAATTGTGAGGTTAGAGAAAGAGGTTCGAATTTTTCTGCCGGCGAGCGACAGCTGCTTTCCTTCGCAAGGGCACTTGCACACGGAGCCGAGATATTGGTTCTAGACGAAGCGACTAGTTCCGTTGATTCTGCTACCGAGGAATTTGTCCAGGAGGGGATTCAGAACCTGCTTACTGGTAAGACGTCTCTTGTGATCGCGCACCGACTTTCTACTATTGAAGACTGCGACCGGATTCATGTATTGCAGCGAGGAAAGATACGAGAGAGCGGATCCCATCGAGAACTCCTGGCGGGATGCGGTATCTATGAACGTCTTTATAGATTGCAATACTCCTCCCAACGCCCTCAAAAGCGGTAAATTAATGACTTAAAACACCGCTTCAGGCTTTAGTTGAAGCTAAGTTGTCCTCAGCGCTTGCGTCATGCCTTAGAGAGTTGTTTAATCTCCTCGTACCCCCAGAAACATTCCCCGTAGAATTTGTCCCGAGCCGTAGTCCCGGAATACTGCGCAAAGGGACTATTACCGAACCCGTAGGGGGTCGCTTTGCACGTAAAATCGCTAGAAGTTTTTGGCTTCAAAAGCTTTGTCGACAGGGTCATTTTCGGATTTGAGCAGGGGATAACGGCCATTGTAGGTCCGAACGGCTGTGGAAAGTCGAATGTAGTTGATGCCTTTCGGTGGGGGATGGGAGAGCAGTCGCCACGTAGACTCCGTGGAAAAGGCATGGAGGACGTGATCTTTGCGGGCTCTGAGCAAAGGGCTCCCGTAGGTATGGCCGAGGTCGTAATCACATTTGACAATAGCGATGGCTCCGCTCCCTTAGCATTTTCTACATTCCAAGAAATTGAGATTACGCGTCGTTTATATCGTTCGGGTGACTCCGAGTTTCAAATTAACAAGGTTCCATGTCGCCTTCGTGACGTGCTTGATTTTTTTCGCGACACCGGAATTGGTACACGGGGTTATGCGATTGTGGAGCAAGGCCGAATAGCTGAGATTGTTTCTGCTCGCCCTGAAGAACGTCGAATTTTAATAGAGGAAGCTGCTGGTATCAGTAAGTACAAAGCTAGAAGGAGGGAGGCAGAACGCAAGCTTGAAGCCACCGAGCAAAACTTACTGAGAGTTTCCGATGTTCTCGGGGAGATAAAGCGCCAGATTTCTTCTCTCGAACGCCAGGCGAAAAAAGCGGCCAGATATAAGCGGTTGAGAGAGACGCAGCGCCTGCTGGAAGTATCGATTGCCAAAGAAGAGCGGGACGATCTTATCGAGTTGATTGAGAGGCTTAGTCAAAAAAGCCAGGGACTATCCGATTCATTATCTGGGTTTGAGGCACAGTTGAGCAAGAAAGAGGCCTCCCTTGAACAACATCGGATCGATCTGGAGGAACGGGAGCGCACCGTGATGACGGAGTCCGAGAAACTCTTCGGTCTGCGCGCAGAGATAAAAGAATTGGAGGGACGGATTAGTTACGGAAGGCGTGAGAGGGCTTCACTGGCTGAATCCATAGAATCTCGAAAAAGAGAGTCTACTACCCTAGGCTCTCAGCTCGAGGAGGCGAACGAAAACCTCGACCGTCAGGCAGACGAGTTGAGGTCAATTTTGGCAGCATTGGACCAAGATGAAAAGGCCATTAAGACGGCTGAATTTGAAGCGAAAGATGCTGAGTCAAGGCTTAGGACTGTTGAGACGGACCGTGAAGAAGTAAACCGAGTGTTAGTAGATCACCTCACTTTGATCGCCAGGTCAGAGGATAGAGTGGTGAGCCTGGTCGATCGCCGTGACGAAATAGATCGCAGAGTTCGTAGTTCAGATGAGCGGTACGAAGTACACCAGAATGAAAAACGACGTATAGACGGCAATCAAAAGACATTGGAAACCGGTTTAAGAAACTTACTTTCGGAACGAGACTCTCTTATGCATCGATCTAGGGATTTGTCGATTAGACAAAATACAACTGGAGAACGAATCCGTGATTTGAGTGTGAAATTGCGTGAGAAAAGAGAATTAAGAGAAACTAAGCGTTCCCGTCTTCAATCGCTGTCTGAGCTAATCCAACGTCGTGAGGATCTAGGAAGTGCTGCACGGTTCCTTTTAAATGATGAGCAGTCGGCACGCTTTGGTCTAAAGGGTCTGTTGAGAGATGTTCTCGAAATTGATCATGGGTTTGAGCGTGCGGTAGAAGTAATCCTGTCAGGTGCAGATGAAGCAGTAGTAATAGAAAACGGTGAGCGAGCGTTGAATGCGATGGATGCCTTGAATGTGGCAAAAGCAGGCCGAGGAGTTTTCGTCCTCAAAGATGCTCACGCAGGAACGGTGCCAGCCCCTGTTCCTATGGGCGTTTCCTTGTTCGAGAAGGTGAGGGCCAAACCTGGAAATGAGGCGCTTGTCAGTCGCTTGCTTCAAGGCGTGAGTTGTGTCGAATCCCTAGAGGAGCCCGTGAAAGCCTACGGTGCGAGCCCACCCTGCACTTTTGTGACCCCCGGTGGGGATATTCTCTCAGAGGATGGAGTGATTCGGGGGGGCGGTGACGGTGGCGAATCGGGAGTTCTTGCCCGAGTAGGTGAAGTCCGCGACCTCGAAATCGAACTTGAAGAACTAGAGAGAGAAGTAAGTGTTTGTGAGTCTGCTTTGGAGGAGGCGGAGCATGAGGCCGCTTCGATTGCAGACCAAGTTGAAAACCTTCGGAACCGCCACCACACGGCCGCTTTAGCGGTTGCGAGCCACGAAAAGGATCTGGAGCAATCAAGGGATCAGCTCAAGGCTATTGGAGAAGCTCAGGAGGACCATGTGGCGGCTCGTGCATCTCTTCTGTCGGAACTAGAGGGGAATGAACAAGAAAGTCGTGACCTCGAGGCCGTTCTTTTTACTACCCGCCAAGAGCGTTCGGCAAGGCAAAATGAGTTAGATAAGCTGGGTGTTCAGATAGGCAGTGCTTCGCGTGAACTTGGCAGAATGAACTCTATCGTTACAGAATCTAGAGTTCAGCAGAGAAACAGGTTTGATATCAAACAGCGAGTGGAAGGAACCCTTTCAGTTACTCAGAATGGCGTCGACGAATTACGTCGATGGATTGAGCAGCGCGACGAAGATGTCCGCTTGGCGAATTTGAGAAGAGAAGAGTTAGCCAAGGAGATCGAGGAATGCGAAGGAGCTCTTACTGGTCAACTTTCCGCGGAAGAAGCCGCTCGAAGGGAATCCGAAGACAAACGGGAGGCATTTGAGGGTTCAGCTGCCGAGGTCAGGGCACTTGAAGAGCAGGCCCGAGCGGATCGACAGGCCGTAAATTCCAAGAGGGAAGAACTTCAAAAGTCGCAGCTGGAAGCTCAAGAAAATCAGCTGCGTTTAGATCATTTGGAAATAGGGATTCGCGACCGCTGGCATCTTGAACTCGCTCAATGGATGCCTCCAAATTTTTCAAATGTGGGTCAAATCGGTGTCGGTATTGAACTCGAAGAGAATCCAGAAGGGTCGGACGCGGAGTCTGAAGAGGGGCTTGATCGTCGAGAGGCGGAAAAGAACGCCGAACTTCTGCGGCAAGATAGTTCTACGCGAAAAAAGGAGCTCGAAGACGTCCGACGCAAAGTTGAATCTGTAGGTGAGGTTAACCTGGGTGCCATCGAAGAGCATGAAGAACTGCGCGAGAGAAACCGTTTCTTGACGGGCCAAAAAGAAGACCTCGAATACAGTGTGGCTCAGTTGAGAGACGCGATTTCTCGAATAAATCGTACCAGCCGAAAAAGATTCAAAGAAACTTTTGACGCAGTAAAGGAAAAGTTTGAATCAAATTTTCCTCGATTGTTTAGGGGAGGAAAGGCTTCTCTTAGCCTTTCGGAATCAGAAGATGTGTTGGATGCGGGAATCGAAATCATGGCCCAGCCCCCGGGTAAAAAACTTCAAAGCGTCAACCTTCTCTCGGGTGGCGAGAAGACGATGACCGCTCTTGCCTTACTTATTTCAGTATTTCAGGTTCGTCCCTCCCCTTTCTTCCTTTTAGACGAAGTCGATGCCGCACTCGATGATGCGAATGTTGGACGGTTTAACGAAATGTTGGCCGAACTTGCTAATGAGTCTCAGTTCCTGTTGATTACTCACAATAAGAGGACGATCGAGGTAGCCAAAACCCTATACGGCGTGACCATGGAAGAAAAAGGAGTCTCAAAGCTCGTAGGTGTCGAGCTCGCCTAGGGTTTAATAAAAAAACCGTTAAGGTTCACTCTCAATGACCATCAGTCTCGTTAGTTCGGCCGAGTTGATTACGTGGGCCCAAACAAACTTCATACTGCTATTAGTTTTTGCACTAATTTTGCTTACTGTCTTCGCATTGGCCATTCGAGCTTTCTCGCAGAGGAAAAAGCGAGAAAACCTTCGCCAGTCTTGCGCGCATACGGAAAAAGGGGAAAAGGCCTCTTTGGTGTCGGAAACAGGAGAGGCTGGCGAGGTATCCGAAGATATCCAAACGGCCGGGGACAGTAGGCTCTGCTTACCGCACGCCGACGAACTAAAAAATGAGGCTTTAGGCTCTATTCAGGACGTTAAAAAGGAGCCGAAATCCAGCGGGCAAAGAATTTCACTCAACGAACGACTTAGTCTCACGAGGGAGGCCGTATTCGGCAGGATTGGATCGCTTCTCGGTTCTAAGAAAATTGACACAACAATTCTACAAGATTTAGAGTCCCTTCTTTTTTCTGCGGACCTTGGAGTAAGAACCGCGGAGTCACTTTTACTGGCGGTAAAAGAGCGCGCGAGCAACGGAGGGTTGGAGGAAGTTCGAGCGGTTCTTAAGGAAGAACTTACAAGGAGGCTAAGAACCGTAGAGGCTCCTAGTTTAGTGGGCAGTTCAGTCGTAAAACCCTATGTAATTTTAGTTCTCGGAGTTAATGGCTCGGGGAAAACGACTACCATCGGAAAGCTGGCGTTTAGGTTCGCGGAAACGGGAAAAAAGGTTCTCTTGGGCGCCGCAGATACGTTCCGAGCTGCGGCAGTTGAACAGTTAGAAACCTGGGGAAAGCGGTCGAATTGTGAAGTAATTTCGGGTCCAGACTCCGGTGATCCCGCGGCGGTTGCATTCGATACTGTAAAGACAGCGAAAGAAAAAGGTTATGATGTAGCGATTATAGATACGGCGGGTCGGTTGCAAACTAAAGAGCCTCTGATGGAACAGCTCGGAAAGATATACCGGATTTTAGGTCGTGACCTGAAGGGGGCGCCGCACGAAACTCTTCTGGTCCTCGATGCAAATACAGGTCAAAATGCAATTAATCAGACAAGACTTTTTAGTGAGGCCGCGCCAGTTACGGGACTCGCTTTGACGAAGCTGGATGGAAGCGCCAAAGGTGGCATCTTAGTGGGACTTGCGGACGAGTTTCGTATCCCTGTAAGGCTGATTGGAGTAGGAGAGAAAATCGAAGACCTCCGCGATTTTGACTCGGCCGAGTTTGTAGAGGCATTACTCGGTGAGTCTTCCTAAGTGTCTGAATTCCTTCTTGCCTTGGACCAAGGCACTACCTCCTCACGCGCCATTCTTTTTGACCGCGCCGGTCGGGAGCTCGCAAAACGACATGTGGAGGTAAAGCAGGTTTATAGACGACCAGGTTGGGTAGAGCAGGACGCGAATGAAATCTTTGAATCTCAGATGAAAGCAGCGCGTGACGTACTTTTTTCCATGTCAGTTTCTGCTCAAGATGTTGAGGCAATCGGGATTGCGAATCAACGCGAGACGACGGTCATCTGGGATATTAGGACCGGCGAACCAATTCATCCGGCGATTGTTTGGCAGTCGCGCCAGACGGAAAAAATATGTCAAGCCTTACGCGAAAGGGGGCTCGAGGGCTTCTTTCGAGATCGTACTGGCCTCCTGCTAGACGCCTATTTTTCGGGAACAAAAATACGTTTTATTCTTGACGAAGTGCCGAATGGCCAAGAAAGAGCTTCTCGAGGCGAGATTGCTTTTGGCACTATTGATAGTTGGCTGATCTTCAAGATGACAGAAGGTCGCGTTCACGCGACTGATCCGACCAATGCCTCACGTACGTTACTGTTTGACATACGACGAGGTGCCTGGGATAACGAGCTGCTTGAAGCTCTAGATATATCTGAAAAAATCCTTCCTGACGTTCGAAACTCCAATGGAGACTTTGGTGAGACAAAGATTTTCGGAGGGTCTATTCCGATAACTGCAGTCCTAGGCGATCAGCAAGCGGCGCTTTTCGGCCAAGGCTGTTTCTCTCCTGGATCGGCAAAGAACACCTACGGGACCGGTTGTTTTTTTCTCCTTAACGTAGGGGGTAAGGTTGGGTCTTCCGATCCAAAACTTCTTGAGACGATTGCGTGGTGTCTAGATGGGAAATCTGATTACGCTGTTGAAGGAAGTGTTTTTACTGCTGGCTCGGCGATTCAGTGGTTGCGAGACGGTTTGGGTTTGATTGAGTCAGCAGAAGAGAGCGCAGGCGCGGCGCTTTCAGTAGAAGATACGGGTGGTGTCTATTTCGTTCCTGCTTTTGTTGGGTTAGGTGCGCCTCATTGGGACGCTAGTGCGAGAGGGATGATTATAGGTCTGACACACGGTACGAATCGTGAGCAGGTTATAAGAGCGACCCTGGAATCTTTAGCTTACCAGACGTATGAGGTTTTAGAGTGCGCGCTTCGAGGCTCCGCACTT
>CAYOGP010000072.1:0-8792 GCA_964403555.1 uncultured Spirochaetales bacterium
CCTAGAATTAAAAGACGGGGTCCTCGTTGTCGCTCAAAAAGTGATATCAAAGGCCGAGGATCGACTCGTCTCAATGTCGGAAGTAACGCCAAGCGAAAAGGCTCGGGAGATTGCTCGCGAGGACGAAAAAGATCCTCGACACATGGAAGTCGTCCTCCAGGAGAGCGAGGCAATCGTACGCCATGGAAACAGAGTGCTCATAACTGAAACTCGCCATGGATTTGTTTGCGCCAATGCTGGTGTGGATCTGAGCAACGCGCCGGGAGAGGACATCGCCGTGTTGCTTCCGTTAAACCCGGACGAGTCTGCAAAGCAACTGAGAAAGGGATTGGAAGAGTTAGGTGGGGAACGTCTAGCGGTTGTGATAACGGATACATTCGGAAGACCTTGGAGAGAAGGGCTTGTAGACGTCGCAATAGGTTCATCTGGGATCGCACCTGTCGACGATTTCAGGGGTCAGACAGATTTGGCCGGGCGCGAATTAGTCGTAACAACTGCAGCAACCGTTGACCAGCTCGCTGCGGCGGCAGGAATGCTTATGCAAAAAGATTCGGGCATACCTGCAGTTTGGGTGTCTGGAATACCCGTTACCGGAGACGGTTGTGTAGCCGATCTAATCCGTAATCCCAGTGAGGACCTCTTTCGTTAAGCCAATGTCCTCATTTGTTCTAAACCAGAATTAATCCCTTGCCACAATTTCTCAGTGCCCTCGCCCGTTTGACTGGAAGTAACTACAAGTTGAGTCTGTTCTAACGCTAGCTTGCTGCAAATACCACGCAGTGCCTGTTTTCTCCGTCCAGGTTTCATTTTATCAGCCTTAGTTACTACTACGAGAACAGAAATTCCGCGAACGGTTAACCAGTCCAGAAGCCTCTGCTCATCTTCTCCAGGGTTTCTACGAATATCTTGCAGTAGAATGACTACGGCAAGAGGCCTGTCGGAATCTAAATAACCCTCTACTAAGGGTCTCCAGCTTTTACTCTCCTTCTTAGAAACTTTTGCATAGCCGTACCCTGGAAGGTCTACAAACCAGATTCGGCCCGTACTTCTATCCACACTATAGAAATGAATGAGCCGAGTCTTGCCCGGTGCTGAACTCGTATATGCCAGCTTCTTTCGACCTACAAGACGGTTTAAGAGCGAGGATTTGCCCACATTAGATCTACCGACAAAAGCGACCTCGGGAGCCTGAGGCCAGGGTAAATTGTTGGAGTCCGCTACAACTGGCCCCACCTCTGCTCTCAAAACCTTCATCCCAACACCTTTTGCAAGCGAATAAGACCCTCATCAATAGTTTCATCAGAAACCGCGTAACAAAACCTCAAGAAACCCTCAGCTTCATCTCCAAAATCAATCCCAGGCGTCACAGCTACTCCTGTCCGATCGAGAAGAGAAAAGGCCAAGTTACGGGAGCTTTCTCCAAATTTTTTAGCACTAGCTAGGACATAGAAAGCTCCGCGAGGCACTACTGGAATAGAAAAACCTATTTTTCGAAGCCCCTCTACCATGCGTATCCTTCGGGCATCGTACGCATCCCTCATTTCCCCCAAAGTTGAAAACCCTTCACGAAGCGCTGCAATTCCGGCACGTTGAACGAAATCGCTTACTGAAATCAAGGTGTTTTGAGCTAGGACATGGAGTTTCCTTACTGCTTCTTCAGGTGCAATCACGTAGCCCAGTCGAAAGCCTGTCATTGCGTATCGTTTAGAAAAACCATCTAACACAAAACTTGGAGAATCTAAGCCTAACGCGGTACAAGAAGGCGCCTCGTCATATAACAACCCATCGTAAATTTCATCAGAAACTATTGGTAAACCTAAATTCGACAATTCCTGATAAAGACTCGGCTCCTGAACTGCACCTGTCGGATTCGCAGGTGAAGAAAGAATCAAAGCTTTTGTCTTCCTAGTCATGAGCGATTTTACCCTGCTACCTTCTATTCGAAATCCATTTTCAGGATCACAAGGCACATAGACGGGAACCCCACCAAAAAACCTGACAAAATTCGGGTAACAGGGATAATACGGGGCCGGAATCAAAACCTCGTCACCTGGGGAAACGAGCAGCGAAAAGACGAGAAGCATTGCCGGTGACGTCCCAGGGGTCACGATGACTTGATCAGGATCAACCTGAACTCCCGTTCGGAATCCTTTCTCCTCAGCGATAGCTTCTCGTAGCTCAATAAGCCCTCTGCTATCCGTGTACCGAGTTCGATTGCATTGCAATGCCTCACAAGTAGCAGCTATTGCACTGCTAGGCGCCGGAAAGTCAGGTTCTCCGACTTCGAAATGGAGAATCGATCTCCCCTCGGCCTCAAGAGCAACTGCTCGCTCAAACACCTCCATAGCAAGGAACGGAGCCATCACTTCGGTTCTATCGGAAAAGTAGGTCACCTTGGCTGGGTAGCGCGCGACTCACACATGTCAACAACCAGTCCAAACGTAACGAGTCGAGAAGAGAACTCTTTCGAAACCAGGTCGTTTGACGGCAGCGCCCGGGCCGGATAGCTTGGAAGCCAAGGAGATCGTCTTGTCAAACGGGATACGAATCAGCATTGGAGCAGGCCTAGTAGCTGCCCTACTCGTATGGTATGGAGCAGGGGAGATTCGTGACGGATCCTTCGTGTATTACCAGAACCTGCAAGAATTCTCCTCGGAAGGAAAACCTGGAGAATCCGCCCGTGTACACGGGTACGTAGCGAAGGGATCTATTCGGCGATTGGTCTCTGATAAGCAGGTGCTTTTCCAGGTGCAAAACGACCCTGTCCAATCTGAGATCGCAACTGGAGAGGTTCTGGAAGTGCTCTATGCCAGTCTCGAAACACCTGATCTTTTTAAAGATGGCGCGGAGGTAGTAGTAGAGGGGGTACTCAACAGGGAAGGCATCTTTATCGCCAGGAATGTCCTTGCTAAGTGCCCTTCGAAGTTCGAAGGGGTGGATGAAAAGGGAAATAACTCTCTAACCAAAGCTCTCTGAACCAAACCTTTTAAATTTCAGAAAGCACTGCAAACGAGACTTCTTTGATTACTGAACTTGGATTTTACGGCCTACGTCTAGCATTGGTTGTGTCGATCATCGGGATTGGCGCAGGGATTTACTCGGGGGTTCGACGTCGCCAGGACTTTTCCAAGGTATCGGAACGCGCACTTTTATGTGTATTTGGACTCACCTCTTTCTCGATAGTCTCCTTATTCGTAGCCTTCATAGAGTCAGATTTCAGATTTGCCTACGTCGCAGCTCATTCCGCAAGGAGTATGCCGCTGCCCTACCGGGTCGCTGCTTTGTGGGGAGGACAATCGGGATCACTCCTTCTTTGGCTTTTCATTCTTATTAGCTATGGAGCGTTGTCGGTTCGAATTTGCAGAAAGGCTCACGCTTCTCTCTTACCTTGGGTAACATCTATAATCCTTATTAACGCAGCTTTTTTTCTCGTTCTTCTTAACTTTATTTCCAATCCATTCGACCGAGTTCCCATCGGAGAACTACTGTCAGACGGTGCCGGATTGAACCCGCTACTCCAACATCCCGTAATGATCATCCATCCAGTTATGTTGTACATTGGCCTAGTCGGCTTTGTTGTTCCTTTTTCGTATGGACTGGCCGCCTTAATAACAAATGACCTAGGTACGGCATGGCTTCGAACTACTCGACGTTGGACACTGTGGTCATGGACTTTCCTTTCCATTGGTATCCTCCTAGGAGGGCGATGGGCTTACGAAGTTCTGGGGTGGGGCGGATATTGGGCGTGGGACCCCGTCGAAAATGCATCCCTGATGCCCTGGTTAGCAGGTACGGCTTATTTGCACTCGGTCATGATTCAAGAAAAACGGGATATGCTCAAGATTTGGAACCTCGCTCTCGTCGGTCTTACCTACAGCTTATGCCTTTTTGGAACCATGTTAACTCGCAGCGGCTTAGTTCAATCGGTACATGCGTTCGCACAAACAGAAATTTTTGGCATTCTTTTTCTGGGCTACGTGATGCTCACCGTCTTAGCATTTTTTGGTTACTTATTGCGAAGAAGCTCCCAACTAAGAAGCACACAAAGACTGGAATCGGTAGTTTCTCGCGAATCAGGCTTCTTGCTTAATAATTGGCTTTTTATGGGGATCCTCTTAGTTGTATTTTGGGGCACCCTTTTCCCCAAAATTACTGACTGGCTTACCGGTCGTGAAATTCTACTCGGGCCAAGATTTTTCAACAGCTTAGTTACCCCTCTCGCCTTGGGCCTTCTTTTTCTAACCGGAGTTGGCCCACTCGTGGCTTGGCGAAGAGCCTCTTGGCCAAACCTTCGAAAACAGCTCCTTTTTCCCTTTGGTGCAGGAATCGTTACGCTCACCTTTCTTACTTTTACCCTCGAGATTCGCGAATCCTTCTATCCTATCACCACCTGGAGCCTTGCGACCTTTGTAGTGGCAGCAATATTTCAAGAATATTTTCGCGCAACCTCAGGTCGCATGAAAAATGGGGAGACTCTGACCACTGCTTTAAGGGTGCTCTTCAGAAAGAACCAACGACGATATGGAGGATATATAGTTCACCTTGGTATCGTATCCATGTTAATTGGATTTTCGGGGTCGGCCTTCGATCAAGAAAAGTTAGAGAACGTGAAGCCTGGGCAAACGATTAAAATTGCGGATTATGAATTGAAATACCTAACTGCCCTACCAATTCCTGAGCAACATTACGGTGGCGCCGTTGCACGCCTCGCGTTGTATGAAGAAGGCATACCTCGCGCGATAATGGCTCCCGAAAAGCGAATGTACTGGCTGGAGCAGCAACCGGCGTCGATTCCATCGGTCTATTCGACAATGACCGAAGATCTTTACGTCATTCTGACCAACATAGAAAGTAATGGATCAGCTACCCTGAAGGTTTACCTTAACCCTCTAGTGAATTGGATCTGGCTTGGAGGGCTTATCTTTGTTCTCGGCGCACTTACAATCCTATGGCCTCATCCCTCCCGAGAAGGCATTACTGTAGAACAATGACTGCACGTATTCTGTGTGTTTTTATATTAGGTTTTCTTAGTTCGACCTTCTCAAAGGCCCAAGAACTTCCGACTTCAGTCGAGAATCCCGAGATTTCAGGAAGAACAATCCACGCTAGTACTCGGGAACCTGTCGAAGGTGTTAAAGTCGTACTCTACACCTTCTCTTCCTCGGACCAACCCCTTCTCTCGGAAGCTACTACTGATAACGAAGGCCGATTTCTCTTTAAAAGCACCTCAAACTCTCCGGAAGTTAGTTATTTGCTCGGAGCGCGATACAAGGGAATACCTTTCCCTGGAGCTCAGGTTTCCTTCAACTCTGGCGAGAAAAAGGCCTTTGTGGAAATAGTTGTCTCCGATGCTCGTCCAGACCCTTCCGGTCTAAAGGTCGACGAAGTTATCTTTCGGTTTGACTGGCAAGGGAGAAGATTAATCGTGAACGAAGAAATCCACCTTACTAATCCCCTTACTGAAACTTTTTTCGTTGCAGAAGATATACGTGCACTGGAGCCCCCTCTTTTCAAGGTACCACTTGCTAACAATACAGAAAACATCGCCTTCCCGTTCGGAGTAGACCCAGAAGGCGTAATACGAGGACCCGAAAATCTGAATTATTACGGGCCCATTTATCCCGGAAAGCAGATCTTCAGGTTTGGCTTTATGGTTAACGCAAAGGATCAAGAGGTAAGTTTGGATCTTCCGCTACTGAAAAATGCAAAAACTGTGACCCTTTTAAATCCCAGTCAGGGACCTGCGTTGAAAACATTGAAAAGCCCCTCCGGTGTAGTCGAAATCGACGAGCGCGAGTATCAGAGTTACCAATTTAACTCCGAGGATGACAGCCCCATTCAAATAAGCTTCGTATTACCTGATGCCGAGCCAGAACCAGACAGAGCCCGCATTAAAACAGGAAGATGGATAATAGAGCGCGATCCCGTAATTATACGGTTAAGCGAAGAATACAAAATCTACGTAAGTGGAACCGAGTCTGTTTACCAGCCATCAGGGAGTGCCTTGATCAAAGTCGACCTCCCCGATGGTGCAAAAAATATCCGATTCTTAAGCGGCGGTTCTCCTACTGAACTGCGGGTAGATAAAGATGGAAGCTTGGCCCTCGACGGCCCACTTCACCCCGGCGAGACTAACCTGAGCATTCAATACGAAGTACCCACTAGAGGCAGTTCAACCCGCATTGTACGTAATGTACCCTCTGATATTGAGACGTTAGAGGTATTCGTCGTCGATGATGGTCAGACCCATGCCCACTCACCACAACTTCATCGTAAACGGCCGATAAAGACTGCCGATAGAAACTATATAAGTCTGGAAAGTTTTTCTATTGGGAGCGGGCAGATTCTAGAGCTCAATATCGATTTATTGAAAATTCCAGAAAGCATGCCAAAATTTTTGTTCCTTTCCTGTCTCCTAGCCGGAACGTTGGGCATAGTTTTTCTAATAAGTTCTCCTTTATTAGGCGGTAAATCAACTTTTGACGTTCCAAGTGAGAGCCCCTTGGAACGAGAACAGATCGCGCTACTCGCTTCACTAAGAGATCTCGAACATGATTTTGAGACCGGGAAAATTTCAGCTGAAGATCACCGTCAACTGCGAGACTCGCTTAGGTACAGAACATCTCAAACTTATGAAGAGACTTCCAAGGTAGGAACAGAAAAACCTCCGGAGACATGCGCGAGCTGCGGTAAGGTCCCCCCACAGGAGTCACTTTTTTGTCCCCAGTGCGGAGCCCAGCTAACTACATGACAAACGTGCTGATAGATAGTGTCGGTATTTCAAAAAGCTTCGGAGAGCGAATTGCATTACTACCTATAAGTTTAAAAATTTCAAGTGGCGACAGGCTCGCCGTTTTAGGACCGAATAGTGCCGGAAAATCTACTCTCCTAAGATTACTTTCTGGTCTTTCACGCCCCTCCACAGGGTACATTGAAGCAGCTAGTACAGGACCAAGCCGCCTACGTAAAGATCTTCGCGGAATTGTCGGTTACCTCGGGCACGCAAGTATGCTCTATCCCGCACTTAGCCCTCTTGAAAATATCGAATTCTCCGGAAGGCTGTATGGTATTCCTCATCCAAAAGAACGTGGCACTTTTCTTTTGGATGAACTCGGATTATTGGAATTTAAAAACGAACGAGTAGGTACCTTATCGAGTGGCGTATTAAGGCGTGTCGCAGTTGCCAGAGCTTTAGTGCACGAGCCAAAGGTCCTTCTTCTCGACGAACCCTTCGCAGGACTAGACTACCGAGCAGCAGAAATCCTAGAAAATCTGCTAAGCCAAATTTCACATTCCTCCAATGACCGCGCACTTGTACTCGTTAGCCATGACTTGTCGGGAGCTGCTCGATTGACAAATAACGCTCTTTTCTTATTTAAAGGAAATCACACTGTACTCAGCCCTCCCTCTGAGGGAGACTGGTCCGAAGCGTATCGCCATGCACAGAACTCTCTTGAGAAATCGGAATGAATACTTTTCTAATCATTCTTTGTAAGGACTTGATGATTGAGTGGCGGACCCGCGCACGCTTCGCATCAATGTTAATTTTCGGAGTCCTCGTAGTTGTAATTTTTTACTTCGCAGTTGGAGTAACCGTCTCGGAACAGAGAACTCACTTCATTCCTGGACTCTTGTGGATGGCTATCTTATTTGCATCGATGATCGGACTGAATCGATCTTTCGCCCTCGAAATGGAAAACGATGCAATCTCGGGCCTGGCCTTAGCTCCTACCGATCGAGGTTTCATTTTTTTAGGAAAAGCATCCTCGACAGCGATCCTCCTCTTTTTGAATGCTGTCCTGATCTCAGCATGCTTCTCGATGGGATTTGGACTCCCGCTTCTCAACATCATTTGGCCGTATTTAGGAACATGCGCACTAGCGTCAATTGGAATTGCAACTCTCGGAACTCTATTTTCAGGAATGACGGTACGAACTAGCCACCAAGAAATCTTACTTCCCATCCTTCTTCTACCTCTGCTTGTTCCAGTATTGCTTGGCGCCGTGGGTGCTACGACGAGTCTGCTAATTGAACAAGAGACTTCTGAAAAGTCTCTTCGACTTCTAATCGTTAGCGATGCTGTCTACCTCGTCCTATCTTTTCTAACCTTCGAGTTTATCCTAGAGGAATAAAGTAACCCTATATGACGACTAACCGACGAAAAAGTAAATATCTGACATGATTTGGTTACGTACACTTGGCTGCCTGTCAGCACTACTCGTCCCGATCTACCTCTTCTCCGTATATCAAGCGCCGGTGGATGCGATACAAGGCGTTGCCCAAAAGATTCTTTATGTACATGTTCCTTGCGCATTCGCCGCCTATCTAGGCTTTCTTTTGACGGCGATCTTTGGAGCCTTTTATCTCGCTACGAACAAAAGACACCACGATCACCTGGCAGCTGCCGCAGCCGAAGTGGGAGTTTTGTTTTGCGGACTCGTCATAGTGAGCGGCCCAATATGGGCGAAGGCTACCTGGGGACATTGGTGGTCTTGGGACCTGAGGCTCACGTTAACATTGCTGCTTTTCCTAATTTACGTGGCCTACCTGCTTCTCCGAGAGTTTACGGGAAATAGCGAGCGTGCCGCACGTTTTTCGGCGGTTTACGGAATAGCGGGATTGTTCGTGATTCCCATCAATTACTTTGCGATAGACCTCGCGGGGGGGCGAACAATGCATCCAGAGAACCTTAAAGGAGATAGCTTGGGCTCGGGAATGACCCTCCCATTTCTTCTAGGGGTAGCCACAGCTTTTTCTGTCTTTTTCTACCTCTGGGCGAAGAGAGTCTCGCT
>CAYOGP010000073.1:0-8785 GCA_964403555.1 uncultured Spirochaetales bacterium
TACGCAAGGCAACATGGTTTCAGCGACGCCCAGCGGTGCATGGATAATGAGTTCGCCTGTAATTCCGAGTCTAGGGTTTCCACTGGGCACAAGAGGTCAAATGTTTAGTCTTGATTCCGATCACCCGAATTGTGTTGAGCCGAGTAAACGCCCTCGAACGACTCTTACTCCGAGTATGGCCGAATTGCAGGATGGTCGACGGATAGCTTTTGGGACTCCGGGTGGTGATCAACAAGACCAATGGACACTGCAGTTTTTTCTAGAAATCGTTGACTTTGACCCGAGTCAAGAATTACAGGCAGCGATTGATGCACCAACAGTACATAGCTTGCACATGCCAAGCTCTTTCTATCCGCGAACTGCCAAGCCGGGTTGGATGGCGGCTGAATCTCGTATTGATGCAGAGTGTATTGCAGATTTGTCGAGGCGAGGGCATCGGATTGTTCAAAGTGGGCCATGGGAACACGGAAGAGTCATGGCCGTGACTCGCAATCCTGATTCGGGTCTTTGTGAAGCGGCTAGCTCTCCACGTAGCGGTATCGCCTATTCGATAGTGCTCCCTTGAAGGGGCTTAAACGCCATTGACGACGATGAACTGAGCTTCCGCTGCACCCTTACGTTCTTTTTTCGCATTTTTGTATTCTTCAGAATCATAAAATGCCTGAGCTTGCTCAGTAGTATCGAACTCCAAGACTACGATTCTGCGATTCTCTTCTTCTCCCTCTAGTGTGAAGGTTTCCCCTCCTCTGACCAAAAAGCGACCACCAGATTTTTCGACGGCACCAGGACTTAGCGCTTGATAATTTTTATATTTTTCAGGATCTGTAACGTCTACTCTGGCAATGATATAAGCTGGCATTTAAGACTCCAGTTTCCCGATTGGTGTACCATCGAGGGTGTCCCAAGTTGCAAATTCTGCAACGGATTTTCTCTTTAGTTTTGTGAGTTGCTTCTTTGGTCGTCCTAATGGAACCATGGCAGCTATAGAAAAATGAGAAGGTAAATTGAGAGCTTCTTGCACTTCGCTTTCTCCCGCCACGAGAAAGGTAGTTAGAGCCCCTCCATAGCCCGAATTTCGAGCTGCAAGAAGGAGGTTCCAGACGAAAGGGTAAATAGATGCTCCGCTTATCACACCGACTCTCTCATGGTCTTTGTCGAATGAAGCGACCAACGACAGGTCTAGAGCTACCACAAGGATTACAGGCACAGTCTCAATGCTGTCTAAAAGGGGAAACGAAAAATCGATCTTCTTTGCCTCTTCAGCAGTTACACGAGTTGGAATAATGGAATTCCAAGGGCTTTCGCCTGCTTGTTGTTGTGCAAGGTACAACTGAAATGTTGGGTGGATCCATTTTGAAAATTGCTGACGTAACTTGGCATCGCGCACTGCAATGACATGCCATCCTTGCCGATTTCCGCCGCTAGGTGCAAATCGGGCTTGTTCGAGGAGCTTTTCAAGATCCTTTTCAGGAATGGACTCTCCAGTAAATTCCCGACATGTGAAGGTGGTCCGAACGACTTCATCAAAATCCATATTTTCTCTCCTACTCGTCCCAAGTTCCGCGAACGGTAACGTCGGATGCTTCTTCAAGGGCTTTAACCGTACCAAGGACATCTTCCTGGGCGAATCCGTTGGCCTGATAATGATTCAGCAAGGTTTGAGCATTAGATACCATGGGAAGGTCAATATCAAGTTCCTCCGCGAGGTCCATCGCTAAGCCTATATCTTTGCAGGCCAAGTCAACGGTGAAGTTCGGCTTCAGCCGATCTCTTAGTATGGCCCTTGCACCGCCTTCCCAGACCATGCTGTTTCCACTACTAGTTCGGATCACATTAAATAACACGTTTGGGTCGACGCCAGCTTTTGCTCCGAGTATTAAAGCTTCGTTATTCGACATCATAATCGCGAAGGCAAGCATGTTGTTTACGAGTTTTGCGACACTCCCAGCACCAACATCTCCAACGTGGAACACGTTGTTACCAATTTTATCGAAAAGCGGTTCGATTTTTTTGAAGAGTTCGTCTTTCCCTCCCACCATGATAGCGAGAGCACCTTCACGAGCGCGCCGTACTCCGCCACTCACAGGCGCATCGAGAAATCCTATACCTTTGGCTTCAGCATCCTTGGCAATCCGCTTAACTAATGTTGGAGAGTTTGTGCTCATATCGACGAGTGTTTGCCCTGAAGACATGGAATTAATAAGCTCGTATCCGACCGATTCCACCTCGCGAGGGCCCGGGAGCGATAGAAGGACGACTTCAGATGAGCTTGCAACTTCAGCGAGACTCTCGCACCAGTCTGCACCCGATGCTTCAAGGTTGCTTGTAGCTTCCCTATTCGAGTCATGTACATAAAGGCTCTTTTCAGCTGCTAAAACGTTTGCAGCCATTGGTTCTCCCATGTGGCCGGTTCCGATAAATCCTACTTTCATGATTCCTCCATATTTATTCAAATTGGTGTTTAAGCAATTCCGATGAATTTGTCTTGGTTAAGAGCGGTACGAATTGAACGGGAGAGCGGAATTGATTTCCCCTCGTCATTGATTGCGACAGCAACGATTTTCCCTTCCACAGCCAAGGCCTGATCCTCGACCCTAGTAATCTCATAATAGTAGGTGATGGAAGTTCGGCCCACCGAAGCCACTCGCACTGTACACTCAATTTCGTCTTCCCACGAGAGCACAGCCTTGTAATCTGCTTCGACGTGCACTCTGGGAAGTAGCGGTCGCGCTTCATCTAGTGAGTCCATAATCCCCCTCATGAGAGCATGTTCGGCCACTTCAAAGAAGCGCATTGCAGCCGTGTAATGGATGCGCCCGCTCAAGTCGGTATCCATGAAGCCGATCCTCATCCGGTGGGAGTAGTGGCTCAAGAGGAGTCCTTTCCATTCCATCCAACTATCTGGTGGTAATCAGTAAATCCCATGCTACCTCGATCATGTCGAACTGGGATACCCTAGGGTCAAGACGAGGGATATATATGAGCTGGAAAGAAGAAATTGCAGAGCTGGAAAAGCGTCGAGCCTTTGCTCGTGAGCTGGGTGGGGCGGAGAGGGTAGAGCGCCAAAAAAGTGCGGGAAAACTCACTATTCGCCAAAGGATTGAACGAATAGCGGATCCTGGAAGTTTTCGGGAATCCGGTGCCACGGCAGGAGTTGGGGAGTACGACGAATCTGGAGCATTGAAGGGTCTGCTTCCAGCAAATTTCGTGTGCGGAGTCGCGTCGATCGACGATCGTCCCGTAATGGTTTCCGGCGATGATTTTACAGTTCGCGGAGGTTCCAATGAAGCTCAGATTCCGGCGAAGCGGCAGTTCTCGGAGCGCCTAGCGGTAGAACTAGCGCTTCCTCACATCCGATTAGTGGATGGCATGGGTGGCGGAGGGTCGGTCAAAATGATTGAAAAGTACGGCCGGACGATGATTCCTCAAATGGCTGGCTGGGAGACTGTGGTGGAGCATCTGTCGATCGCTCCTTCCGTGGCGTTGGCCTTAGGTTCGGTCGCGGGGCTCGGTGCCGCTAGGGTCGTTACTAGTCATTACTCATTAATTGTAGAAGATACGGCACAAATGATGATCGCAGGACCCGCTCTTGTTGAAAAGGCAGGACAACGGGAAGTTTCAAAAGAGGAACTCGGGCATGCGAAGGTTCATACACGTAATGGCGCAATAGATGATGTGGTTGAAAGCGAAGAAGAAGCTTTTCGTAGAGCTCGAAGGTTTCTCTCTTATTTACCTAGGAATGTTCATGAGCTTCCTCCACGCGTAGAAACGTCGGACGATCCGAACCGTAAGGAAGAAAAGCTTCTGGAAATAGTTCCTCGTAACCCGAGGAAAGTTTATAAAATGCGAAAGATTGTTCATTCCATTTTTGATCAGGACTCTTTCTTCGAGATAGGTTCTACTTGGGGGCGCTCGGTCGTTACAGGACTTGCTCGGTTAGATGGTTTTCCGATTGCCCTTTTTGCAGAAGACCCCTACGTGTATGGAGGTGCATGGACTGCCGATGCTAGTCAGAAAATTGTTCGTCTGCTCGATCTAGCCTCAACCTTCCATCTTCCTGTAGTGCACCTCGAGGATTGCCCAGGTTTTCTTATAGGTAAAAAATCGGAGGATGAGGCAACAATACGTCATGGCTCCAGAGCTCTGGCCGCTCTCGGTCAACTGACGAGTCCTTTTTCTTGCGTCGTTATTCGTAAAGCCTTTGGTGTTGCTGGTGCATCAAATTCAAAGCCAGGATCTACCCATCCTCGATGGTCTTGGCCTTCTGGGGATTGGCACAGTCTTCCGGTCGAGGGAGGTATCGAGGTGGCCTATCGGAGAGAGCTGGAGGGTTTGGATGAGCAACAATACCAGAGCGAACTAGAACTCATCCGCAAGAGACTGGACCGTTATCGGTCACCGTTTAGAGCAGCGGAATATTTCGAAATTGATGACGTGATAGATCCTCGCGAGACCCGAAGAGTCCTATGTGATTGGGTTAATTTAGTCTTTGGTTCTTTAAGGACTGGTAGTCCCAAGTTTGGCTACCGACCTTAGGGAAGAGGGTCACATAAAAAGGAAATTGCAGTAAAATTTATTTAAGGGAGGGCATCATGGTCATACGAGGTCATCATTTCTCATTCACCGTTCGAGATCTTGAGAAATCACGACATTTTTACGGTGATATACTCGGTCTCAAAGAAATAGAACGCCCCGACTTTCCGTTTCCTGGCGCTTGGTACGCTTCTGGCGAGACGCAGGTTCATCTTATTGAGTTGTCTGATCCGAAGGATTTATCTTTAGATAAGGTAACGGCGCTTGCTAACCACTCAGCTTTTCAGATTGACGATTATGACGGCGCGGTCGAAACTCTCCGTAGTCATGGTTTGAATGTCAAAGCGTTTGGGAAAGAGGTGGGTCAGTTATTTACCAAAGACCCTGATGGTAATGTGATAGAACTAATCGTCCCTGGAGGCCGATTGGGCTCGAATCAAAGCGACCGAAGAGGGTTGGCCCAGGAGGACAGCAATTGATCAAGAAAGCTTACGTCGATACGCCGAGTGGCCAGATGCACTACTACTACGGTGGACCCCGGGAAAAGCCACCGATCCTTTTTCTGCATCAGAACGTGAGCAGTGCGAAGGCCTTCGAACCGACCCTTCAGATGCTGGTCGACCAGTATCACTGCGTTGCCCTGGATCTGCCGGGCTTTGGAGGCTCGTTCGATCCAGCCTCTTTCGATTCGATCAGCGCACTTACTGGCTACACCATGGATTTCATTGACGCGCTCGGCTTCGAGAAATTCCATCTCTGTGGCAGTCACACCGGAGCCGGGATGGCGGCGGAAATTTCCTCTCTCCATCCCGATCGCGCTTTGTCCTGTATCATGATTGGTGCTTTGCTCTTCACTGAGGAACAGACCACGCAGTTCAAGACCGAGTTCGGAGGCTCTGCTTCCCCCAGTTTCGAAACTAACTATGTGAAAGAAACCTGGGACTACGTTTACGACATCGGTGGCAAGCTCGATCTGGGAAACATGCATGAGGAGTTCACGGGAGCATTGCGCAACTGGAGGGTTCGGGACATGATCTTTCGCTGTGTTTGGGACTACCCTGTTCGTAACTTCCTCCCGAAGATCGAATGCCCAACGCTCCTTATGTGTGCCCCCGATGATGTTCTGTATCCCGGGCATCAGAACACCGCAGCAACGATGCCGCAGGCGAAAGCTATCGACGTCAAAGGGATGGACATGGAGCCTAACCTCGACCCTGAAGGGGTTAGTCAGGGCATTAAAGATTTCCTTGCCGAGAATAATTTGGGGTAAAAGTCCACGAGGCAGCGAAACAGCCCCGACGTGGAAGGAGACGGACAATGATCGAGACGACCTACTCCATGACCTACGACCTGTTTAGAATTTATCGTGTAGCTTTGAGCTAAATGCTGAGGAGCTAAAGTTGCTTGACCAAAAACGTATCGATAACTGGATTCAGGAAACAAAATTCGAAGATTCTCGTAGGAACTATCCGAAGGATTTTCCGGAGCTTCCCGATCTGCCTGGTAAGAGGTATTCAGATCCTTTGTTTTTTAATGCAGAAGCGGAGGGGCTTTGGAAAAAAACTTGGCTCTATGCCGGACACCTTGACGAACTTCCTGAAAAGGGAAGTTTTTTTATTTGGGATAAGACGGGATCAGAAATCATTATTCTTCGCAACGATTCTGGGAACATTGTTGCCTTCTATAACACTTGTCGACATCGAGGTGCTGCAATCCTTAGAAAAAAGTCCGGGACCTTAGGTAAGACTTTTGCATGTGGTTACCATGGCTGGACGTACGATCGTGACGGAAAATTGAAGGCATTCCCTGACGCTCGGGATTTCCCTAATTTTGACCGATCGTGTAGGACATTAGTCCAGGTCCGGTGTGAAATTTATGGAAATTGGATCTTTATTAATGAAAACAACGAGGCTGAACCACTAGGTGAATTTCTAAGCCCAATTTCACGTTTTTTCGATCACCTTCCTCTTAAAAGCCTCCGTTTGATTCATCAACATACGCAATCGGTCCCATGTAACTACAAAGTTCTGATAGAAAATTTTTTGGAGGTCTATCACTTTAGGCTTCTCCATCCGGGCACCACAGATCGAATCTTTAGTCAAAAGGCAACCGCGGTTCATCTGTGGGATAAAGGGCATTCAATGATGCTTAGTCCTCACCGTCGGAAAGGGTGGGTTGATCCGGGAACCATTGGTTTGCCAGAAATGTCGACTGCTACACGAATCGAGCGTGAATTTCTGCCTAGCTATACGGTATTTCCGAATTTCGTCCTTCCGATTCAGGCGACAGGAATAGGTGCAGTTCTCGTTTGGCCGGTAGATCGCTCGAACTCTCTTCTGGACGTAGTCTGGTTTGCCCCTTCTTGGGGGGACGGCCCTCGTCCAGAAATCTGGTCGGAACGAATTAAGAACTTTGACAAAATTTTAGAAGAGGATACTTCTTTTGCGGCGCCCATGCAGAAGTCAATCAGTACGCCTGGTTTTGAAGGAGTTGCTTTGAATTATCAAGAACGTCGTATTTATCATTGGCATGAAGAGCTTGATCGAAGTATAGGAAATCGCAATGTCCCAGAAGGTATGGGTGTGGAACCGCTTATGTCAAATTTCATAGAGAGGTAAAACGGTAATGGATTTCTTCGAAGTTGTTAAGAATATGAGATCAATGCGGAGGCTAAAAAAAGACCCAGTCCCTCTTGAATTGTTAAGAAAAATTCTCGACGCGGCGGTGCACGCACCGAGTGGACAAAACACGCAGGCTTGGGGTTTCTTGGCGGTGCAAGACAAGTCAGCGAAAGAATGGTTGGCAGTACATTATAAGGAGGCGATGAAAGATCGGTTCGGAACGCTTAAAGCATCGGACGATTCATCATATGGGCGTCTAATAAAATCAGTTCAGTATCAGATAGATCATTTCGCTGATACTCCGGTTGTGGTTCTTGCCTGCGCAAAGCGAGATTGGCCTTTTGCCGTTGCGGAAAAAGACAGAGTAGGTTTAGCGCCACCATCGTACGGATCGATATACCCGGCTATTCAAAATATCCTGTTGGCTTGCAGAGCTCTTGGATTGGGGGCGACACTTACGACGATGCACCAAATGTTTGAGGCGGAAATGCATGCTCGTTTCAATATTCCCGAAGAATTTGGGGTGGTAGCGATGGTTCCTATAGGGTTTCCGCAGGGGCGTTTTGGTCCGGTTCGCAGGTTACCAGCCGAGGAAGTGACATATTTCGATATGTGGGGCGAAAAGGCAGACTGAGAGCGAATTCTAACTTGTAAGACCCTGGTCGCCGTAGCTATTCGCGGGACCCTTTCCTTTGGGGCCGAGGCGGCCGCCTTCGCCCAAGTGACCACGTCCGGGAACATGATTTACTTCTACGCGAATTCCATCTGGATCTTCGAATAAAATCGAGTAGTACCCTGGCGCAAAACGTGAACCTTCTTCCGGGCCATGAATGAAAACCGGATTAAGTTCTTCTTTGACGAATCGATAAATGGAATCCACATCCTCATTGTTTCTAGCCCGGAAGCAAAAATGGTGTAGGCCTGGGCGCTCCTGATCAAAAGGTCGGTCTCTTTTGTTCTCGGGAGCAGCACTCACAAGAATTCCTGTTCTACTGCCAATGCAGTAAATCGCGTCGCTGGATTCTAAGAGGGTTTCCATTTCCAAAAAGTTGAGAAGTTTCTTCCAGAAAGGTAGACATTTCTCCGGATTTCTCACAGTTAGGTTGATATGGGCGATTCCGTTAACTGCTACTGTCATATCGGCTTCTCCAAGATTTGTTTTCTGCTTTAGTATGTAGTTCACTTTTAATCGGTTTGGTAATTATTTTCTGATGGCTTTAGAGCCTAGTAAGGAGATTCAGATGGTTGAAAAATTCGAGACAGGTACTTCTCAGGTTCTTGCGGAACTTGAGCTTGGTGTTCTTAAGGTTACATTGAATCGTCCTGAGGCTCGTAACGCTCTATCGGAGGAACTCACGCCGGCGTTAAGGGAAATGGTCGCTACTTGTTCTTCCGATGACCGGATTCGTTGTTTGCTCTTGACTGGTGCTGGCAAAGCTTTCTGCGCAGGTGGAGATATCAAGAGTATGGGGAGGAGGCTCGGCGGAGAAAAAACTCCCGAGGAGAAAATCGCTACTTTACTAGAAGGGCAGCGGACTCTGTCGGGGGCTCTTCATGAACTGCCGATCCCAACTTTCGCTGCGTTACCTGGTCCGGCTGCAGGGGCAGGACTTGGGATTGCTTTGGCGTGT
>CAYOGP010000074.1:0-8778 GCA_964403555.1 uncultured Spirochaetales bacterium
AGAAACTTTCATTTACCTCTGCCGAGGTGAAAAAGGTGCATTAGCAGTGTTTGACACGGATTTCTCCCTCCAAGACCGGAGCAAAAGCGCTTTTCCTTATGCCAATTCCCCTCTGCAGGGATCGGTTAGACAAGGTTAATAGCTGGGGTTGGTCCACTCATCGGTTACGCCTATATATTAGAGTCCAAACGCAAAGCAGATAGGAGATTAGATGGTCAATCAGCAAACCGTACGACCAAGGCGAAGCGTCCTTTATATGCCAGGCGCTAATGAACGCGCCTTGGAAAAAGCCAAAGGTATTCCCGCCGATTCGCTTATCCTCGATCTAGAAGACTCCGTTGCTCCCGATTTGAAAGTTGAAGCGCGAAAGCGTGTCTGCACAGCGATTCAGAAAGGTGGATACGGATCTAGGGAGCTCGTGATACGGATCAATAGCCTGGATACTCCTTGGGGTGAGGTTGACTTTGAATCCGCAATAAAGGTGGAACCAGACGCTATTTTAGTCCCAAAAGTTTCCAGCCCTGACGACGTCAGGAATCTAAACCAAATATTCAAGCGCTCCGGTGCTGAGTCCAAAATCGCACTCTGGGTAATGCTAGAAACACCGAAGGCTATCCTCTCAGTATTACAGATTGCCGAAGTTTCGATGGATCGAGAGAATCGACTAGCTAATTTCATCATGGGCACCAATGATCTTGCTAAGGACATGCAATTAATTCAAACTGAGGATAGAACTCCGCTTCTCACAAGTTTGTCTTTATGCATACTTGCTGCTCGTGCTTTTGGAATAGGCATCACTGATGGCGTCTACAACGATTTAAAGAATCTCGAAGGCTTCTCATCTTCAGTCCAACAAAGTCGAGAGCTGGGATTCGACGGAAAAACTTTAATCCACCCAGGACAAGTCGGTCCGTGTAATGAAGAGTTCTCTCCTCTACCAGAAGAAGTTCGAGCAGCGAAAGAAATCGTTGCCGCCTTCGAGTTGCCAGAAAACAAGAACAAAGGTGTGATTACTGTTAACGGTAAAATGGTCGAACTTCTTCATGCAGAAATCGCGCGTAGGACGGTATCTATTTCGGAGTCTATCGCGGCAATGAAATTGAATTCCAAGTAACCTCTGCGAAGAATCTCGGAGCCTGTTACTTCGAAAGCTCTAACATGAGTTCAATTGGTCGAAGGGCTTGCAACCTAAGTTCTTCCTGCACTGTCACTTCGGGTGATAGATCGCGAAGACAAAGGTAAAGTTTTTCTAAATTATTCAAACGCATATATGGACACTGGTTACACGAACAGGTTTCGTCCATACCAGGAGCCTGGAGAATTTTTTTCCTTCTTCCCTTAACGCGAAGTTCCTTCTCAATTTGATGAAATACCCCGTCCTCAGTTGCGATAATTAGAACCTCTTCCTCGCAGTCAACTGCCTCCCGAATAATTCCCGTAGTCGAAGCGATAAAATCCGACTGTGCAAGAACCGAATCATCGCATTCTGGGTGAGCCAAAACTCTAGCTCCCGGATTTCGAATCTTCAGAGTTGCCAGGCCTTTCGCACTGAATTGTTCGTGGACAATGCATGCGCCTGGCCACAGAATCATATCTGTTCGATCGGCCTTTTTTGATACCCAACGTCCCAAGTGTCGATCCGGTGCGAAAATAATTCTTTCGCCCTCTAGGTGCTCAATCATTTTCACAGCATTACTCGAAGTGCAAATTAGGTCCGACAGAGCTTTAATCTCGGCCGTGGTATTGATGTAAGAGACGACTTTGGACCCTGGATGGGAAGCAATGAAAGCCTTAAATTTTTCTGGCTTACAACCGTCGGCCAAGGAGCAACCCGCTTCGAGATCAGGCACAACGACCGTACTTTTCGGGTTTAAAATTTTGGCTGTGTCCGCCATGAAGTGCACACCACAAAATGCGATGACTTCACGATCAATCTCTGCAGCTGCCTGCGCCAAAGCGAGTGAATCTCCCACAAAATCGGCAAGGTCCTGGATTTCGGCCTCTTGGTAGTAGTGAGCAAGAATGACCGCATTCTTTTTGTCCTTTAGATCTAGGATCGCGCCCTCAATATTTGTAGGGATATCGTTTTTCATTTTAAAAGTCTTCTTCCTCATCATCGGATCTCGAAAACCTAGTACTCGTCAACCATGAACGTCAACGAATTAAGATGTCCGTATCTTTCAACCTACCCGTCCGATAGCTCTCGACTTATCACAAGAGTGGGTATCCCCGCGGGAGCATTCTTTAAATCGAACACTCTCGTACCAGCCTTTCTTCCACTTCGTAGATCACTGCCAATAAACCCGACCTTTTTCAATCGATCGTGCTCTTCACTAATCCCGGTAACACGGAATGCCAGGCCCCAAAACGTATCAACTGCCTGCCCTGAGTCACCGAGAGAAGAAACAACCTCAACGGTAACGCCGCCAGTACGAAAGAACATCATTCTTGCCTTCCATTGAGGAAACGTCTCGTCTAGTGGAAGCCGCAACCCCAGGCCGAGACCATAAAAAGCCTTCGCCAACTCTGGCTCAGAAGTTTCTACTACTACATGATCCAGCCACAAAACCTTTGAAAAATTCTTCAAAAAGGCCCAACTTGGCTTCGACCTCTCCACGAGTGTAAGGAATTTACCTCTTCGGTGACTGGAATAGACCTCGCAACTTGTTTGAATACAGCTTTCACCTCTGGCCGAAACAAGCTCCGATGTCTTTAGGGGGCCAGTTTTGAGGCCTCGTTCATGAAATTCTAATGAGGCACTTCTGAGGTCTGCGCAAATAAAGGCGAGTGCTTTTAAAACGTTTTGTTCACCCTCTATAAGTTCGATTGCGCCACGTTGGAGAGAAAACCTCATCCCCTTCCGCCCAGCAAGAGAGTCAGTAAAGATCTGATCGGGCACCTTGCCAAGCAAACTCGACCAAGATTTTGACGCGGCGGTAAGGTCGCGAACTTCAATTTTCACATGATCGACGGACTTTATGAGCCTCGTTTTGCCATCTTTTTCTACATATCCCAAAAAAAATCCTTATTGGACAAAGTTTCCTCTTCTGGCGCACCAAGACGACTCCGCGCGTTGTCCTCACTTCCCTTATAAGTCACTTCTAATTGAGCTTCTAGGTCCTGAGTTTCCCGCAACCAATATTCCTCATTGCCAAAGTGAGGAAAAGCACTAGGAAACGCGGGGTCCGAAATCCGTTTTGCGATCCAAGCGGCATACCAGACATACCTCATTCCGCGAAGGGGCTCGACTAGAGCGAGCCAGCGGTCTTCGAAATCTCGAAATTCTCGATACGATTTAACTAGCAAAAGACGCTGCCTCTCTCCTTCTGAATCTCGCCCCGGAAGTAGCATCCAGATATCTTGAACCGCCGGGCCTTCTGTACAGTCGTCAAAGTCCAAAAAGAACCAGCCTGACGAACCTCGTAATAAATTTCCGAAATGACAATCTCCATGGATTCTGTGTATAGGCACCTCCTTAGAGAGTTCTTCGTACCGATCTGCAACTGCCAGAGCGGCATTGAGATACCTGTTTTCACAGGATGGAGGAATGAAGTCATTGTCCCTCAAAAACGAAAGTGGTTCGTGAAGACGAGTAACCTCATCTAGCCTTGGCCGAGCTTTAAGAGCCCTCGTGGCGCCCACATTATGTAACCTGGCCAGCAATCGGCCCAAAATTGCAATCTCCGAGTCTCGGAGCTCATCTGGCGCCCGCCCCCCCGTCCGTGGCCAGACGGCGAAGTGAAGGGTGTCTCGAATGGCAACTGTCTTCCCTGATTTTAGTTCCAAAGGACTGCAGACAGGGATTTCGGAATCGCTCAAGTTTGCTAAGAATTCGTGCTCCTCAAGAATTTCCTGAAGGCTCCATCTCCCGGGACGATAAAACTTGAGGACGACGTTCGAATTGTCTTCCAGCCGAAGGTCATAGACTCGGTTCTCGAGACAAGTTAGAGGGGTGCAATGACCCGTTGGTCGCAAGCCCACTGCTTCAGCGGCGGCCATAACTGCATTGGGAGTGAGATTTAAAAAAGAAGTTGAAGACACCTCAGAACGGTAGCGAAAAAGAATTGATATCAGATTAAATTTTAAAATTTGTATTTACTTTCAGAGACTTGTGATGGCTTTCGAGATCTCGAAATTTCGAAACGAAAAAAGGAAACTGTGTCGGAATCAACTAGACAAACCCATAGCGCTAAACCCTGGGTCTTCAGAACCTACTCAGGTCATAGCTCAGCTAAAGCCAGTAACGAACTCTATCAAAGTAACTTGTCAAAGGGGCAAACGGGACTTTCTGTAGCATTTGATCTTCCCACTCAAACTGGATATGACCCCGATAATCCGCTCTCACGTGGAGAGGTGGGTAAGGTAGGAGTCCCCATCGCTCACATCGAAGATATGTCCGAGCTCTTTGCCAACATACCGCTTGGCGAGATGAATACGTCGATGACCATTAACTCTACCGCTGCCTGGCTCCTTGCCTTATATATCGTTGTTGCCGAAAAGCAGGGCGTAGCTCCCGAAAACTTGGCGGGTACCACCCAAAACGACATAATCAAAGAGTACCTATCGAGGGGAACCTACATTTTCCCTCCGAAACCATCCCTAAGACTCGTGACCGACATGATTTCATTCACGGTTCAGAATATTCCTCGATGGAACCCCATAAATATCTGTTCTTACCACCTCCAAGAAGCGGGCGCGACACCAGTTCAAGAAATCTCCTACTCACTTGCAAATGCTATTGAAATTTTGGATCGATTGGTCGGAGAAAACGAATTCTCTCAAGAAACCATTTCCAAGATATTCTCGCGATTTTCGTTCTTTGTTAATTCTGGAATTAGATTTATTGACGAAGTTTGCAAAGTACGTGCCATGACAGCTCTATGGGAGGAAATCGGTCGGACCAGATATGGCGTTACGAAGCAAAAATCCTTGCGGTTCCGATACGGTGTACAGGTAAACAGTCTTGGCCTGACAGAGAGTCAGCCGGAAAACAACATTATTCGCATCGTTCTTGAGGCCCTTGGAGTCACACTCTCCAAGAATGCGCGCTGCAGGGCACTTCAGCTACCAGCATGGAACGAGGCGTTGGGACTCCCTCGACCATGGGACCAACAATGGTCCTTACGCATTCAGCAGATACTGGCAAACGAAACAGATGTACTCGAGCATGAAGACATCTTCGATGGTTCTCACGTCGTCCAAAACCGAACGGATCAACTCATTTCCACGTCCCGCGAAGAAATGGAAAAAATTTTAGCAATGGGAGGGGCTGTTGCTGCAATCGAAAATTCTTACATGAAGCAAAAGCTGGTGGCCTCTCACTCTGAGCGGATGGAAAAGATTGAGAACGGGGAGACAACGATCGTTGGCGTAAATGATTTTCGCGAAGGGGAAGATTCTCCCCTGTTAGAGGCTACTCAATCTTTTCTAAAAGTAGATGAAAGCACGGAACGTCAGCAGATTGAGAATGTCCAAAGGTTTCGTACTAAACGTAACGATAGTGAAGTTTCCCGAAGCCTTCGTAATCTTACGGAAGGTCTCCGCAACGGACAGAACATAATGCCTCTTTCTATTGACTGCGCTCGTTCGGGAGTAACCACAGGAGAATGGGGTAATACCTTACGCGCGATCTTTGGCGAATACCGTGCTCCTACCGGTGTCGTAATTTCATCCCCTCGCAATTCAGACTCCCAAGTCCGCAGAATACAAAACCAAGTAAAAGAACTAACTCGACAGCTGGGAAGGCCTCCTAAAATTCTTATTGGAAAACCGGGTTTAGACGGACACAGTAACGGTGCGGAACAAATAGCGGTCAGAGCTCGGAACGTTGGCATGGAGGTGGTCTACCAAGGTATACGTCTAACAACCGAGGAGATCCTCACTTCTGCCAGAGACGAAGGTGTACATTTGATAGGACTTTCGATTCTTTCCGGCTCTCACGAAATTCTTTTATTAGATCTCATCGATAGAATGAGATCTACGCATTGTAATATTCCAATTGTCGCAGGAGGTATTATTCCGAAGGAGGATGCGGAAAAGCTTATCGGCGAAGGAGTCAAGAAAATATTTAGTCCAAAAGATTTTGATCTTACCCATATAATGGGCGAGATCGTCAACGTGATCGCAGATGAATTTAAAAACTGATCTGCCGACGCAGATACTTGCGGGAGATCGACGTGCGATTGCATCGGCACTCAACCTCATTGATGACCAGCGTCCGAAACAAAAGTTGGAGGCAGCGCGACTGCTCAGCGCTTTGTCAGGTATCGAAAGTAAACCCAGAATTGGAATAACCGGACCTCCAGGCGCAGGAAAGTCGACCATCATAAATGCCCTCGCATTAAATCTCGCCGGACAGGGACTTACGACCGGCATAATTGCCGTTGATCCTTCAAGCAGACAAACCGGAGGGGCATTACTCGGCGATCGGATCCGTATGCGAGAACACTCCGATAACGAACAACCATTTTTGAGGTCCATGGCCGCCCGCGATCGACTTGGCGGAATTTCATCGGCTACTCATGCCGGAGCTGCGATCCTAGAAGCTGCGTTTGATCTTGTAATAATAGAAACAGTGGGGATAGGACAGTCGGAAGATGAAGTTCGAACACTGGTAGACACATTAGTTTATGTATGCCAACCAGGTGCAGGTGACCTTATACAATTCATGAAGGCAGGCATCTTGGAACTACCTGATATTTTCGTAATAAACAAATGTGATCTGGGAAATTCAGCGGATCGTTCACTGGACGAGTTACGATCAGCCCTTGGCCTCACTACTAAAACCGATGATGACTGGAAACCACCAGTTCTTTTGACATCAAGAGAAAACCTAACTGGAATAAGCGAGTTATGTGATCAGTTAACCAAACATAAACAGTTCCTTCAAGAAGGTATTGGCTTACGGAGGAGAAGAGAAGGTCGTGATCAATTCATAAGGAAAGAGTTTTTATTGAGATACGGGAGTCTCGGTCTCGAGGCCCTTGGCGGCGATAGAGTTCTGGGCGAACTTTGTTCGAAGTGGCATAGTCCATCCCCGTACGAACCATTAATGCACCTGGACAAGAAAATACGTGGGCTCCTCCAAGGACTTCTCAACCGACCCAACGAACTCTAAACTAACGGAAGAATTTACTTCCTGCGTGCCGACCATTCTACATCTGGAACATTTGCACGAGCATTCTCAAGACGAGCCACGACAAATAGAAAATCAGATAAACGATTTAAATATCCTAAAACAAGCGGATCAATGGGTGAAATTCTCGTCAAAGCGACGCAATTTCTCTCCGCTCGACGACAAACCGTACGGGCAAGATGAAAACTGGCCGAAGGAATTGATCCTCCGGGAAGAACAAAATTTTTAAGCGGTGCAAGCTCTTCTTCAAACGAATCAATTGCTTCCTCCAATTCAACTATCTGCTCGCTCTCGGGCTTGGGGACGCCACTCTTCTCGCGGCGAGATTCCTCCGGAGTGGCGAGATAAGCACCCAAATCGAAAAGCGCATTCTGTACAGCAGCGCACAACTTACGAATATCGACTTGCCGTGTCTGAGCAGATGCAAGGCCAACTACGGAATTGAGCTCATCGACCGCGCCGTATGCTTCTACACGGACGTCGTCCTTGCCAACCCTAAGTCCCCCAAAAAGATCCGTCTCACCTTGGTCACCGCGTCTTGTGTAAATCTTCACTTCATTAATATAAGCTGGGGAGTTAGCCCAACACCCTTACTTTTCGACTCAAATCTTTAAGTCGCGGTTAAGAAGGTCTTCATCAATTTTTTTAGAGACTTCGGGATTAATCTTTCCTAGATCGACGGCCATAATCTGTCGTCGTCTTAAAATAAAAACTAATCCAACTAGCCCGATTACAACGAAGAGTCCTCCCGGAACAACATATGCAATTAAGCCTACTCCTTCGGCCTTCGGAGCTTGCAATAAGATGTCTCCATATCGAGTGAGGAGAGCACTCTCCACGGATTCCCTAGACATACCGGAGTTTTCTTGCTGTATGATCCAAAGCCTTAATTCCTCTGCCGCAGAACTGGGGCACTCAGAAAGAGCTCGACCAGGACAGTAGGGACTCATTAATTCATCCGACAACTCATAGGCCCAGCCGGAAGTCTTCTCAACACTTAGAGTCGAATCCGCGTCGATACAAATCGCAACGATACAAACAAAAAATGTGATACAAGCCGAGCGCTTTAAATATCCCAATGCAGTTGTCCTTCGCGATCGTCAGAGAGCTTATCAGTCCTAACTTCTTGACGTGGCGGTTCCGGAATCACTCTCGATCCCGATGGTACGCTTTCGGTAACAAACGCGTTTCCATTGATCACGCTCCCCGCTCCGATTACGGTCTGGCCTCCGAGAATGGTAGCTCCGGGATAGATTGTGACATCATCACAAATCGTGGGGTGACGTTTTGTTCCTCGAATTGTTTGCCCTCGTCGAGGGGAGAATGCACCTAGGGTAACTCCATGATAAAGCCGAACCCTGTCCCCAATCTCACTGGTTTCTCCGATCACGACACCTGTGCCGTGATCAATAAAAAAACGTCTGCCTATGGTCGCTCCCGGGTGAATATCGATACCTGTCCTCGAGTGCGCGTGCTCACCCATGATTCGCGGTAGCTGGGGCACCCCAGCGCGGTACAAGACGTTCGCCAAGCGGTAGATCGTAATGCTATAAATCGATGGATATGCCGCCACGATTGCCCCAAAACTTTTAGCAGCTGGATCGCATTCGAAAGCGGCCTCCACATCTTCGGCCAATTGAACC
>CAYOGP010000075.1:0-8774 GCA_964403555.1 uncultured Spirochaetales bacterium
CCACAACATCTCGTAGCATCTTTATGCAGAACTAACTCTAAGCCGGGAATACTTTGTAGGACTCGCGAAGGCGCCTCGAAAACTCTTTGTGCATGAACAAGATGGCAAGGATCGTCGTAACACACTTTCGCGGAAATTGTTTGGTCAGGTTTTCTAAGTCCAACCTCATCTAAGAATTCTAGAATATCTCGCGTCGCAGAAGAAAATTGCGAACCTTTTTCACCTAGCCAAAGTGAATACTCTTTCATAGCAGCACCGCAGCCTGCAGAATTACTAATAATTGCATCAACGGATGAGTAGTCGAAAGAATCAATATTGCGTTTAGCTAAATTATGCGCCATTTCGGTGTTTCCGGAATGAGCATGTAACGCTCCACAGCAGACTTGCTGAGAAGGTATAACCACATCGAATCCGTTGCATCTAAGGACTTCTACGGTCGCGCGATTTATCGAACCAAAAAGTTCGGGCATGATACATCCTTCAAAAAACGCTACGCGACCACGTTTCTCGCCATAGGCGGAATTTGAAAAAGGTAGGCGTTTTCTCAATGCCTTTGCAGGAACGGACGGCGCGAGAGCCTGGGCAGAAGACAGTTTTTTCGGGAGGAACAAAGCGCAGATGTCATCAATTCGAAAAAATTGTATAAGTCTCAAGGCACTCACTAGAGTACTCAGAATTCTACGGCTAGCAATAACGTATCTTAATGCGAACCGTTCTACCCAGGCAGCGGGACCTTTTCGATACCCTCGCATCTCAATTTCCATCCTGGTGTGCTCCAGCATTTTCCCGTACTTTACGCCTGAGGGACACGCTGTTTCGCAGGCTCGACAACCTAGGCACAAGAAAGCTTCTTCTGTAAGTGTAGATGAGAGGTCTATCTTCCCTTCCGCTACTCCCCGCATTAAGGAGACTCTCCCGCGCGGTGATGAAGTTTCCCGGCCGTTCTCTCTATATGTAGGACACGAAGTTAAACACAGGCCACAATGAACACAATCTAAAGTATCCGAATATATAGATTCAAGAGGAGACGCTTCTGTCATTTCTTTACTCAATTCCTACCCGAAACTCGACCAACGTTCAAAATACGTCGTGGATCAAAAGTTTCTTTAAGAGAGCTTGTAATATCTGACAAACTTGAGTCTATTCCAAAAACGTCGAATTCTCTTTTCATTCTCAGCGGAGCACGCTCCAAAACAAAGCTACCACCACTATCAGAGGCAAGAGCACGAAGAGAGACTAGGGTCTCCGTATTGGAAGTTAAGTGGTTTAGATCTAAAGAGGCGAATAAATCTCCGCGATTGGGATAAGAAAGACACGAAAACCCTAGCTCGTTTAAAGTTGACCAGAGCACAGGAAGCTTCGAAGGTAAAACTCGAAAATGAATAGAGAGGCTATCGGAAGAACTATTCTGCTTAGCACGTACTCTCAGAAGAACATCGTCATCAATTTGATCAGTACAATACACACTCGTAATCTCACTGAAGTCTCTTTCAACAGCTTTTTCATCCCCAGAAAGTTCAAGTATTAAAATCATGGAATCGGAATCTAGACTAGTTTCAAGAATTGAATCGGAACTCGTCAAACATGCAACACGTACGCTTGTATACCGCGATGCCTTTAGCGAGTTTTTAAACCCTTCGTCGTCCTTTTGGAAGGAGAGCTTGAGAACCTTTTTAGACTCCGGGTAGGGTAAAAGCCTTAGCCACGCCGACCCTATAACGCCAATGCTTCCATAAGATCCGAGATAAAGTTTCATTAGATCGTAACCCGTAACATTTTTTATGACTCGACCGCCACATTTCGTCTGTGTCCCATCGGCCATAACCATGCCCAGGCCCAAAACAAAATCTCTAGGATGGCCGAATCTTGGT
Organism: uncultured Spirochaetales bacterium; assembly: GCA_964403555.1. Lineage (GTDB taxonomy): Bacteria > Myxococcota_A > UBA9160 > UBA9160 > UBA6930 > UBA6930. The sequence continues at coordinate 1,872 of CAYOGP010000075.1, forward strand.
CCAAAGGCCGCCGAAGCCAGCGATCCTCCGATTGTGGGAGCATGTCCTGGGGGGTCGAGGGGTAACTCCCAGCCCTCTGAATTGACAACATTTCTAACCTGAGGCAGAGGGGTACCAGCGAGGACTTCAATCACGCCGTCCTCTTGATCAAACTCAAGGATCCCCTTCAGATCAAGCGTTGAGAGGCGAAGATCGGCACGTGTAGGCGGATTACCAACGTGTAGCCTATTTCCATTACCCGTAACTAACACTGAGAGGCCATTCTCAAAGAGGGAGTGGAGGATTTGAGAAAGCTCCTCAATCGTCGAAGGACTAGCAACGGCGATTAAGGGTACGCCGTCAACCGTTAAGGTTTCCTTATCCTCAAGGCGGGAGGAGTCTATCAACTTCTGCAATTCGGCGCTTCGCCTCAAGAAAATGGCACTCGGTCATAGCCACGAGCCTTCGGGTTTGCTTCCGTACAAAACCGAGTTGTCGGGAAAATTTTTCCTGGATTACAAACCCTACCGGGATCAAAGACATCCCGTAGCAATGACATAGTCGCGAGATCAGATTCGCTGAAAACAAGGTGTAGATATTCTTTCTTCTCTATGCCTATTCCATGTTCACCTGTGATAACTCCCCCTGCATCAACACACAGTCTTAAAATTTCTTCTCCTGCCGCGATTACTCTCTTTAGTTCTTCTGGGTCTCGACGATCAAACGAAATATTAGGATGGAGATTGCCATCACCTGCGTGAAAGACATTTGAGAGAGTTATCTCGTAGTGATCAGCAATCTCGCAAATCTTCCGAAGGATCTCGGGAAGATGTTTGCGGGGAACCACAGCGTCATGGACAAAAAGATCTGGTGCGAGCCTACCCATTGCACCGAATGCTCCCTTCCGCGCTCTCCAAAAGCGTTGTCGCTCGGCCTCGTCCTTAGCTACTTCTATTCGAGAGGCTCCGCACCCCATTGCAATTTCGGAGACTCGGTCAGCTTGACGTTCAACCGCCTCCTTAATCCCGTCTAACTCAATCAAAAGAACGGCGCCGGCATCGGTTGGAATACCTGCTGCGTAAACACTCGATTCTACTGCACGAATTGTACGTTGATCAGAAATTTCTAAGGAAGCAGGAGTCAGTCCCGAGCGCAAAATGTCGCCGACTGCTCGGCAAGCACTAACGATATCTGGAAAGACACCTAGAAGTGTTTCTACTTTTTCAGGCAAAGGAGTAAGACGAACCGTTACTTCAGTAACTATTCCTAAAGTACCTTCACTTCCGACCATTGCTCCCAGAAAATCGAAACCCACCGACCCTCCGGCTGGACAACCTAAACGCACTATTTCACCGTCTGGTAGAACCAATTCGAGTTCCAACACATGATTTGTTGTGGTTCCATATTTCAGTGTGTGTGGTCCACCAGAATTTTCTGCGACGTTCCCCCCAATAGTACAGGCCTGCTGGCTGGAGGGGTCTGGCGCATAAAAAAGGCCAAGATGCCTTACTGCATCCGACAATTCGGCGTTGACCACCCCCGGTTGCACGACCGCATAACGATCCAACTCGTCAATCTTTAGAATCTGATTCATTCGCTGACACTCTATGACTATGCCTCCTTCAATAGCCACCGCTCCGCCAGAGAGTCCGGTACCGGCCCCTCTCGGCACGAAAGGAACGGAGGTCTCTCTACAGAGACGGACGATTGAGGAAATTTCCTTTGTTGTTTTTGGAAGAGCAACCGCGAGAGGACATCCTGAAAACAGAGTTAGTCCATCAAATTCGTAAGCTAAAAGATCAGACTCATTCGCGAGAACATTCTCTGGCCCAACAATAGTTTCAATCTTGCTAATAAGTTCCTTCATAAATATCTCGATTCTATGACAAACCAAGTCGATCTAAATCATCTTCGTCTAGTCCCAAGTAATACCCAATTTCCTGTCTAATTGTAATTTGAATCTGCTCTACTAGTTCATCTTTGTTCTTACAAACCTTCTCAAGGTTCTTTCTATAGAGAACCAGTCTACCTCGACTTAATTCTTTTACGGGCTTCAGTCCTCTAATCCGAGGATTACCAATAAAAAGTCCTAGTACCTGAGGTGAAACCTCCTCTTCGGCGATAATCACTTCGCTGGGAAAGTCTTCAATGCTCGTTGGCACTCCATCTAAATAGCTTCTAAATGAACGTGGCAGGTTATTTATCGACGTCCGAGTGGCCTCAGTTACAACCACCTGACTAAATTCGACTGGAATCATATAGTGATCTGGATCTAGATTGTGTGCCGCCAAGAATGCAGACGATGCATGACTACTTTTGTTCAATCGCTCAAAAACCAAACCTAGGTAATAAAGAGAACTCGGAACTTCAGGTTCCAGAACGCTAGCATGTTCGAGAAGAGAAAAAGCCTCGTCGAAATCCGCCATTTCAAAGGCAATTTGACCCTCAAATGCGCGATATAGAGCCAAATTCGAAGCTGCCTTACTCGCTCTCTTAATCAAAAAACGAGACCCCTCGAGATCATCCAGGTAAAAAAGAGCTTTCGCCTTCAAATAATAAACTTCAGCTTCAATCGTACGATCAAGGCTCGGCAGCTCGCTTTGCCCCGACAAGAGAAGGTCGCAGATTTGTATAACCTGCTCGAATTCTCCCATATCCTCTAACAGCAACTCCGCCCGATTAAGATAGGCAGTAACAAACTTTGAATCGGCAATCGTGGCCAATTCGAGTTCGTAAGATGCCTCTTCGAGCCTACCTTCCTCCCACAGTATTTCCCCGCGTCCGTTATGGGCTTCTGCACCATTTGGAATCGCCTTAAGAGCCTCGTCAAGCCATGCCAAAGCCTCATCCGTACGCCCGCCAAAAGACGCTTCCATAGCCTGATCGAGGCAGTCCCAATAGCGGTCGTTTTCCTTCACCAGAAATTCATCCATTACAAACCGTTCCGTTACCGTTCAACTTACCTATCCGCTGAACCTGGCACAAAGGTAGCAAACCCGATGAAAACATAATCGACCTGTAAATTCAGGATATCAACTCATAAACAGCTGTTTTAATTGCTAAAATAGAACCCGAACATTAGACAGGTTCTAAGGTTTTGAACTCTGAGGCCACCGATTGAAACTAATCGGACAAAAGGTCAACTCACACAGGAAATGAATTGAATTCACAAAAAACTCAGTTCAAAGAAATGAACGAACTCGCAGTTAAAGCATTCAGTAAACGAATCCTTTGCTCTGGAGACCTGGAATCCAAGCTAGCACGACCTGTAAATGGAGAAAAAAACGATAGGCGGACCTCGTTCGACCTTGAAGGTGGAACGCTCCCCGCCCGAAATTCCGAAATCAGCTTTTCTAGCGCTGGAGGTAAGATACCCAAACCCCACCAACTGGACGACCCGGACATGCGTGCTTCGTGCCTTGCGCGATTCGCGCACCATGAACTCATGGCCGTCGAACTTCTTGCGTGGGCACTAATTAGATGGCCCGAAGCTCCACTAGGACTTCGGCAAGATTGGTACGAAATTCTTGCAGATGAGCAAAAACATTGTCGCCTTTATCTCGAAAGGTTAGATGCCCACGGTTTAAGCTTGGGAGATTTCGAACTAAATCCTTATTTTTGGCGTCAGGCACCTCGAATATCCAAGTCTCCACGTGGAGCTTGTGCCTTTCTATCTGCTTTAGGCCTCACGCTCGAACAGGCCAACTTAGACTTTACGATTATTTATGGTGAAGCCTTTGAAAACTCGGGAGATCTCGAAAGTTCGGAAGTCTTTAAAATAGTCCACCGAGAAGAAATTAGGCATGTCGCTTCAGCCTCGCGTTGGTTAAAAGCTCTCTCCAGCGAAAAAAAAGAAGTGGACCGCTACAAAAATTCTGTTCCATTCCCACTTTCTGCGGCCCGCGCGAAGGCTAAGAGGTTTGAGCCAGGACCCCGTAGGGCGGCGGGGCTTGAAGAGAGTTTCATTTCTTTTGTAAAAAACTCTCGATCAACACAGGAAAGTCCAAGACGGTAATAAAATGAAACGCTCTATAAAGTTGGTGGCGAATATAGGAGGAGAAGAGGGCCCTGGGGAAAAGATGCCTAAACCTGCTAGGCACGCAGCGATATTGTGGACTCTTATTTTTCCAAATAAATCACAAGTTATTGAGCCGCGATTTTTAGACCGTTCTTCCTTATCCAGATACAAATTCAACGAAAGCGCTTTCTCCTTCTTGGACCAAGAAACTGCATGGGCATGGATAAATACGTCGGAAGCAGAGAGTCTCGCGAGTCCTAATAGGCTTGGAGGATGCTCATTTCAAACTGTAAGAAAAGTCCACGACAAGGCATTCTTGTATGAAACTTCTGATAGAAAATTCGCGGAACCGCGAGACCCTAGAGACGTCACTCAGGTGCTCGAACCTGGGAAAATGGACTTCGGAAAACTGCACGAATATTTTAAAAACTATGCTGACTCCCTACCCACCCGGCAAGGCGGATTCTTACGCATGAAACCACGATTCGGAAGCACTGGACGTAAGCACTTAGTCTTCCATCCCCATAAGATATCCACTAACGACTTATCTAAGGTCATCATCAAATCAAATAGTGGCGTGATTATCGAACCGGAGCTGGAAAGAGTCCATGACTACTCTCTCCAGGCATACATAGACTCAAGCGGAAAAATTGAAATTCTTGGAATTCTCAAACAACACATCAACAGAGCGGGAAATTTCCAAGGGCATTCAGGTGTCTTTGATGAAGATGGTTACGTGTCGGTGCAGGATAAATTCACTCCTAAAATCAAAGAAGTAGGGATAAAAATTTTCGAGAAAGCTATTGCACAAGGTTACCACGGCCCTTGTGGGGTTGATTCCTTTACCTATCGGTGTCCCAGTGGTCATATTCTTTTAAGACCCGCAGTGGAGTTCAACGCAAGATTTACTATGGGAACTGTAACTATCGGAATTTTACGCCGGAAACTGATATCAAAAGTGAAAGATATTTCAGGTAGTGAAAAGAAGTTTCATTTCACAGCAAGTTACAATTCCACTCTCGTTGGACAGGAGGCGAATAAAGCCAATGTTGCCGGATCTGGATTTTCCTTATCTTTTGAGCCCTACGTTTAAAACATACTCTCACTCTACTATGGAGCAAACTAGCGATCCATCTGGCTGCGTTGTACATCTTGGGTCTTCGCTTGGATAAGCCGGTTCTATATCGAGAGTTCTTCGGACGAGAGGGCAAATCAAGACGTCTCCCTGCACGTAGCAACCTTTTCCAATTTGCGGAGCACTCGCCTCAAAGCTACAAGAGCAGTCACAAGGAGGTGTACTGACACTTATCTGTGGTGCCGGAGAAGGAGTCTGGCAACCCAAGGAAAGAATCACGAAAAAACATGCAGCCAAAATACGTATTGTTCCAAAGCGCAAACTCAAAACTCCTTTCAATAAATATTTCTAAGATTCGACGGTTGAATACTCTCCACTTAAGAGCATTAGAATGTCATATTCCAATTCCGCGACACGTCTTCCACTAGCAGCCATTATGATTGACCTGAAAGATCCATCTAAATGTTCTGCTGCCTGTTTCGCCAAACCTACTCCCCACCAGACAGTGCGAAGAAGTCTCCACCAACGGAACCGAATAGGATCAATATTACCGCCCACCGAACGATAACCCTCGAAGAGGGTATCTCGATCTGCGAGGCCTCCTACTTCCTTGTCATCTTGACGGAATCTCCATGCTCGAACACAGAGCCAGGCAAGGTCCTCCATTGGATCTCCAAGATGTGCTATCTCCCAGTCATAGATTGCCACTAGACCTGTGTCATCTACTGCAATATTTCCGTTTCTCAAATCTCCATGCACTAGTGATAATGTCTCAGGGCGCACCGGTTTATTGCGTGACAGCCATGACAACGCCATAGTTATCGTTGGGGAAGGCTGGGGCAGTAACGCATGATCTTCCAATAAATCATCCACCGCTCGCTGGGCAGGATCATCAAGGTTTGGCTTTTCGATCCTAGAGTCAACTCTTGAGGTGGGAAACTTATGTAAATGGGCCAGCGCCTCGCCACATTGTCGCACAATCCGATCCCCTAAACCGATTTGGGATTCAGAAAGACGAAGGATCTTTCGAGGAATTGACTCCCCAAACACCCGATGGGTGACAAACATCGATCCGCCTACATATTTTGGATTTGTGGTAACTCCAACCAGTCGGGGAGCTGGAACTCCAGCTTGCCGAGCAAACTCGAGTACACTGGCTTCCACATCCATCGGCAAATCTTCGATGTCGGGAGTAGGCATAATCGTTGCTACTAAGGGAATATTTTCAACCTCAGTTACCGCATTAAAAAGAAGATTGTGTCGACGCGCCCCTGCCGAGGCACGATCAAGGTTCTGAACCGAAACGTCAGTTTCCCAAATCTCTGATAAAAATCTGCTCAAACCAGCCGACAAATCCTTCATCGATCCAACTCGGATTTAAAGTTGTAGTCATCATGTCCCGGTTTTACTATTGCAAGCTTAGACTTCACATTCTCTAAGAGTGTTGCTAAAGCGCGTTTTTCAAAATCTACATCACATAACTGTCTCAACCGATCGCACAAGATTTGATTCAAGCGCTCGGATCCTTTTCCGGATGAGATATCTAGCAAATCCCCCAATCGTTCAGATTCTTGAACATCACCTGATTTCGCCAAATCGAGCTCACGCATCAGAATGTGGCATAGATTAATGGCGACACGAGTCTGATGTCGCTTCGAACCCTCTAGCTCATCTAGGACCTCAGTTTCTAAAAACCAAGCTATTGTCTCCAGTAGTTCGATTGACGTAGGTCTGTCTTGCATGATTACCCTAAATGTATCATGAAGAGACCCGCAAGTAGCGAGAAGGACAACTCTAGAGCTTCATTCTTTATACAATTATGATTCAATAT
>CAYOGP010000076.1:0-8769 GCA_964403555.1 uncultured Spirochaetales bacterium
TCGCTCGCATGGGCTACTGCTGGTCAGCAGGGCTTTAAAGGGTCTCGGAAATCGACTCCTTTTGCTGCCCAGGTTGCGGCAGAGGAGTGCGCGAAAAAAGCTATGGAGCACGGAGTCAGGACGCTGAGCGTCTACGTGAAGGGTCCTGGAGCAGGAAGAGAGTCGGCTCTGCGAGCGTTGCAGAATGCGGGGCTTCGGGTCACATTGATTAGAGATATTACCCCAGTGCCACATAACGGATGTCGTCCACCGAAGCGGCGACGAGTTTAGGCGGGGAAGAGGAGTGCAATCGATGCAGCAAGAGTTAATGGTTCGGAATTGGAGAGAACTCATCCGTCCGAGAAGGCTGGAAGTCGAAGACGACGCTGATGAGTCGAGTTTTGGTCGATTTTCGTGTGAGCCGCTGGAGCGAGGTTTTGGGCAAACTCTTGGCAACGCGCTTCGTCGAGTCTTGCTTTCTTCATTGCAAGGCTCGGCAATTACGTCGGTCAGGATAGCGGGTGTCCTTCACGAGTTTTCTACCATACCAGGGGTGCTAGAAGACGTAAGCGATATAATTCTAAACCTAAAGGAAGTTCGTTTAAGAATGCACGCGGAAGGACCAAAAGTTGTATATGTCCGCCGGTCAGGAGGAGGAGTAGTAACTGCAGGTGATCTGATTTCAGATGATGCAACTGTGGAAGTTATGAACCCTGAGCTTAAAATTGCGACCGTTGCAGATGATGGTGCGCTAGATCTCTCTGCTGACGTTAGTATGGGAAAGGGCTACGCTGCGGCTGAGAATAACAAAGATGAAGAGTTACCCATTGGAACTATTCCGATCGATTCAATTTTTTCTCCCGTTCGCCGAGTCAATTACACAGTTACGCCGGCTAGAGTAGGGCGAGAGACAGATTTTGACCGACTAAACCTTGACGTTTGGACTGACGGCTCAATAGACCCTCCCGATGCGATTGCGTATGCTGCAAAGATTCTGAAGGATCAACTTGCCATCTTTATAAACTTCGACGAGCCTGCGGAAGTTCCCGCGGTGGTACAAGAAGAGCCGGATACGCTAAATCCGAATCTTTTTCGGTCCGTTGATGAGCTGGAGCTCTCGGTAAGATCAGCAAACTGTTTGCAGAATGCGAACATTCGCTATATCGGGGAATTAGTTCAAAGGACTGAGAGTGAGATGCTTAAGACTAAGAATTTCGGCAGGAAGTCTCTGAATGAAATAAAGGAAGTTCTTTCCGGAATGGAATTGCATTTGGGAATGACTATGGAAAATTTCCCATCTCGGATGGAACTCGAACAGCGCGCTCGAGAGCGGGAAGGGTAGGGACGGTGCGACATCGCAAACGTCATGGAAAGCTTGGCCGGACTAGTTCTCATCGCAAGGCAATGCTGAGAAATATGGTGACATCCCTTTTGGATCATGAAGCCATACAGACCACCGATTCTAAGGCAAAGGAAGTAAGGCGTCTGGCGGAGAGAATGATTACTCTTGGCAAGAGGGGAACTCTCCATGCCAGGAGGCAATGTCTTTCCGTCATTCGGGATCGAGCCATAGCTGCCAAAGTATTCGATGAATTAGCGGATCGTTATCGTCAAAGAGAAGGCGGCTATACGCGTGTTTTAAAAATTGGAAATCGAGCTGGAGATGCTGCTCCTCTCTCTTTAGTGGAGCTCGTAGATAAGGCACCCACTCAGCCTTCCGAAGATTGATCAACTAGTCGGTCCGTAGTAAAACGAGGGTAATTTGATTTACTCGTTACGTCGACTTTCATCGCCAAAGTTGTCATTTTTAGGCTTGCTTCTCGTGGGCCTCATAAGTTCGATTGTGGTTTTGTGTGCAGATAATCCCCCGGAGACCCCACTTACAATAGGGGCCTTGGCGCCAAACTTTGTGCTTCAAGGACTTGACGGTGAGGAAGTCACTCTGGAAAATCTCCGCGGGAAATTGATTTTTTTGAACTTTTGGGCAACCTGGTGCAAGCCTTGCGAGGATGAAATGCCTGCAATGGAACGACTGTACGATGAGTTCAAGGACGAAGAGTTCCAGATGTTAGCTGTTGCTGTAGGCGACGAGTCCGAAGATGTAAGAAATTTTCGAAAACGTCTGGGCCTAACTTTTCCAATATTGATGGATCAATCGGGAAAAGTTTCGACCTTGTACCAGAGTTTTCGATTTCCTGAAACCTACTGGATCGACCCAAATGGCCGGATAGTTTCTAGATTCATTGGTCCAAGAGAATGGGATGATCTCTCGTATAAAACTCGATTAAGTGGAATAATACCGTGAGGCGCTTAGGTTGGTTTTTTCTAAAATTTGCGCCGTATGCGCTTTTTGTTGCGATGTCTAGCGCCGCTCTAAACACTTCGACTGGTATTCCAGCGTGGCTTCGTCTTGAAAGGGATTACGAGGAGACGCAGATACGTATCAAAAAAACTCGTGATTCATTGCAGAGTTTTATTAAAGAGAAAAAAGAGCTAGAAAACCTTGATTTTGAATGGGAAAAGCTAATTAGAAACGAACTGAAATTTTCACGTCCTGATGAAATTGTCGCCGTATTCGAACACGATTATTACAAAGAGAGTACACAGTAACGATGCCTTTCTTAGACCTGCGTGAACAGCTATGAAAGAACTTTTGGAAAGTGCTTGTACTCTTGCCGTGGAGAAGCTCCTTCGTGAATCAGGATACCAAGGAGATTCGTTCGATGTTCGAATTGAGACCCCTCGCTCTAAAGGCCATGGAGATTTTTCATGTAATGCTGCGATGCTTTTGGCAAGTCATCTCAAATTACCTCCTCGAGAGATTGCGGAACAACTGTTGGAAGTTATAGGAAGTGCTGACGGTTTAATCGAACGTTCCGAAGTTGCCGGCCCTGGTTTTTTAAATTTTTGGCTAGAGGGCAATCAGTGGGCGAAAGTTCTAACAAATATTCTTGCTTTGGAAGACTCCTACGGCTCTTCAGACGCAGGTGGGCAAGGGAAAATTCAGGTTGAATTTGTATCCGCTAACCCTACGGGCCCGCTTAGCCTGGGTCATGGGAGACAAGGGGTTTTAGGAGATTGCATTGCTCGCCTTTTGCAATTTGTAGGATACCAGGTCACTAGGGAATACTACTTCAACAACGGGGGGCGACAGATGAGAGTCCTCGGGGAGTCCGTGAAAGCAAGGTACGTAGAAATTCTCGGTCTGGCATCTCCTCCGCCCGAATCAGCGCTAAAAGATCAGGACCTCCCGTGGCCAGAGTCGGTAGACGGCCTCCCAGTCGTCTTTCCGCGCGATGGGTATCAAGGTAATTATATTGAAGATATTGCTAGGACCATTCACGACGAGGTTGGTGAAAGATTTATCGAAGAGCCAGGAGAGGGGCGCTTTCGTCAGATCGCCGAAGAGAATATTTTTGCTGGTATTCGAGATACTACTGACTCTTTAGGGATCGCTTTTGACGTTTATTTCAATGAAAAGTCCTTGTATGAAAATGGGAAGATAGAAGAAACGCTTTCCGCATTGAGTGCTCTAGGTTTAATCTACCAAAAGGACGGAGCTACTTGGCTAAAGTCCGAGCAGTTCGGCTTGGAACGAGATCGTGTAGTTGTAAAGAGTTCTGGCGAACCAACCTATCTTCTCCCGGATATAGCGTATCATGTTGACAAGCTCGAAAGAGGCTTTGTTACTGTAATCGATTTGCAAGGTGCCGATCATATTGACCAGTTCCCCTATGTTAAAGCCGCGACTGAAGCCCTGGTAGATGGTGATAACGAGATTGAACTTGTTCTCAATCAGTTCGTGACCCTTCGCAGCGGCGATCGTTCAGTAAAGCAGTCGACGAGGGCAGCTAACTTTATAACGGTTGACGAGTTGGTCGCAGAAGTCGGTGTTGATGTCTTTCGTCTGTTCATGGTTCAACGAAAACCTGAAGGTCATCTCGATTTTGACTTAGATCTTGCTAACGAGACGGATTGGACTAAGAATCCGGCTTACTATTTACAATATACGTATGCTCGAACGGCGGGGATCGAAAGGGAAGCGGAGAAGCGGGGAATTTCTTTGCCGGGACGTTACCTGGTTGATTTAACATCATTAGCTCTTCCGGAAGAAATAGAAATCATCCGCAAACTAGCAGATTTCCCAGAAGTAGTTTCGATGGCGGCGGAGAGCCGTGAGCCTCATCACATTCCGTATTACCTACGAGAATTGGCGGGAATTTGGAACGCTTATCTCCAAGACGGCAAACGTCACCGCATTCTCGGAGACGATAAGGAGCTCTCGCGAGCCCGAGTTGCGCTCGCGAAGGGCTTGCGGACAGTAATGGGGAACGGGTTGGGTCTTCTTGGAATGAATGCGCCGGAGAAGATGTGAGCTCCCAAAAGAAGAGGAGGAAGGAAGAGACACCGACTTCTTGGCTCCCCAGTGCTCTCGTGGCATTTCTCTTGATCATGTTAGGATTTTTAGGAGGTGTGATCGGTGGAATTGCAACGGAGGATTCGGACTTGGCGTGGACTTACGCTAAAAGTGTGATTTTTGGCTCAATACTCGAAAAGGACTCTCAAAAATTCGTGGAGATTTCTCACCCGAACGTCATTGAGAGGGTCGACGAAAGAGTAAACCCTTTGGGAACAGAGGAGCAGTTGAGCGAAATTACGATTCAAGTGGGAGCTTTTGCTAATCAAACGCAAGCCTTACAGATGGTGGAAATGTTGCGCGGCGAGGGATACCAAGCCTATGAAACTAGTGACGGTTCTACCCATCGAGTTCGTATCGGCCCTTTGTACGGGCGCGACAACGTAGAGACAATGGTTCGAGCACTGGCCACCAAGGGGCTATCGACATGGATTACTGAGAAATGATGTCTACTTCGGCGAGGCTAGCAATTAGGTAGTAGATAGGTCTATCGTAGGTTGAATTTGTCTAGAGTATTAACGTTTGCAGTTGGTGCACGGTTGTTTGAGGTAATGAACCTACTTTAGCTTAGTGGAGGGAGAGATTTGAAATCTACGAAAGTACTTAGACGAATTCTGGTAACAGGGGGGGCAGGTTTTCTTGGCTCACATATTTGTTATCGACTTCTTGAGGAAGGATGCAACGTTCTAGCTTTCGATAATTTATTGACGGGCCAACTTAAAAATATTGAGCCACTCTTGGATAATTCTCATTTCTCCTTTGAAAATCATGATGTAACGGAACATCTTTCTGTTTCGGGTGATCTGGATGCGATTTTACATTTTGCTTCTCCTGCAAGTCCGGCCGATTTTGAGAGATTACCCATCGAAATCCTTAAGGTAGGATCACTTGGAACGCATAAGGCTCTTGGTCTTGCAAAGGCAAAAGGTGCACGGTTTTTATTGGCAAGCACTTCAGAATGCTATGGGGATCCGCAAGTCGTTCCCCAGTCAGAATCGTATTGGGGTAACGTAAATCCAATCGGTATTCGTGGCGTTTATGATGAGTCGAAACGGTTCGCCGAGGCGATGACAATGGCATACCACCGTCATCATGGGGTAGATGTTCGAATAGTTAGGATTTTTAATACATTTGGTCCACGTATGCAGGTAAATGATGGCCGAGCAATCCCCAATTTCTTCACTCAGGCGATTCGAGGAGAGGATGTCACGGTGTTTGGGGATGGCTCTCAGACTCGCTCGATATGCTATGTCGATGATCTCGTTGAAGGGATCTTCCGTCTTCTCCAATCTGATTATGTCGGTCCTGTAAATATCGGAAGCCAAGCTGAAATTTCAATGAAGGAGTTAGCCGAAAAAATTATTCGCGTTTCCAGATCGAATAGCGATATTGTCTTTCGTTCACTGCCACCAGATGATCCTAAGGTGCGGCGACCAGACACAACACTTGCCGAAAAGGTTCTTGCATGGACGACTCAAGTATCTGTAGAGGAAGGTTTACGAAAAACTTGTGAATATTTTCTTCGAGAATTGAGTGATCCAGAGCTTAGAAATGATTTCAATGAACACTAATCAGATACGTAACTTTTGTATCATCGCTCATATCGATCACGGCAAAAGCACCCTAGCAGACCGTCTTCTTGAGGCAACTGGCGCACTAGAGGCTAGGGAACGGAAAGATCAGTTTCTGGACAAGATGGAGCTTGAGCGCGAACGAGGAATTACTATCAAAGCGCAAACGGCTCGTATGAATTATCTCTCAGCTGATGGAATCGAGTACGTGTTGAATCTGATCGATACGCCAGGCCATGTGGATTTTTCGTACGAGGTCTCTCGCGCTCTTCAGGCATGCGAGGGCGCGATTCTGATTGTGGATGCTTCACAAGGAATTGAAGCTCAAACTTTGGCGAATGCCTACCTAGCTGTCGAGGCTGATCTTGAGCTGATCCCAGTAACAAATAAGATTGACCTTCCTTCTGCGGATCCAGAACGTGTTGCTCAGGAAGTTGAAGATGTGATCGGCTTGGATGCAGCGGATGTGTTGCCCGTTTCCGCTAAGGAAGGAAAGGGAATAGCTGAGCTGCTCGAAAGAATCGTCAAACGAGTACCTCCTCCGTCAGGTGCGGTAGAGGATAAGACGAGAGCACTTGTGTTTGACGCCTGGTTCGATGTATATGTTGGTGTTGCAGTCTTAGTGAGAGTAGTTGATGGGAAACTCAATAAGAGACAACGAATACAGTTAATGGCTACAGGGCAAGAATTTGAAGTACAGGAACTAAATGTCGTTGACCCACACCCTCGATCTGTTGAATCTCTTGGGGCAGGAGAAGTCGGAGTGGTAATCGCGGGGATCAAATCGCTAGATCAGGTGCAAATAGGCGACACAATTACCGAAGCTAAGGGAGGCTCGGAGATACCTCTGCCCGGCTTCCAGGAAGCCAAGCCAATGGTCTTTACCGGTTTATATCCTGTTGAGGCTGAAGATTACGAATCTCTTAAAGTTGCACTAGAGAAACTTCGAATTAATGATGCATCCTTTCGTTATGAACCAGAAACAAGCGTTGCCTTGGGTTTTGGTTTCCGCTGTGGATTCCTTGGGTTTCTTCACGGGGAAATTATTCAAGAAAGGCTTGAGAGAGAGTACGACCTTTCTTTAATTACAACTTCCCCGACCGTTCGCTATCGGGTGGTTAAGACATCGGGCGAAGTGATAGAAATTGAGACCCCTGCGGCACTGCCTTCGACAACAGAGATAACGCGCATTGAAGAACCAATGATAGTAGCAACGATTCATGTACCACAGGAATATCTGGGGAATGTTTTGGCTTTGTGTCAGGAGCGTAGAGGAAGGCAGAAAGACATGATCGTACACGGGAGCCGTGTTCAGGTGCGCTACGAGTTGCCTCTTGCCGAGGTTGTAGCAGATTTTCACGATAAAATTAAAAGTGTGACTCGTGGCTATGGGTCGTACGATTACGAAGTTTTCGGCTATGAGTCGGCGGATTTGGTCAAGCTCGATATTCTTGTTAATGGAGATCCTGTAGATGCGCTCTCGTTAATTGTACACAGGGTAGTTTCACAGACTCGTGGGAGCGATCTCAGTCGGAAGTTAAAAGAATTTATTCCTCGTCAGATGTTCGAAGTAGCTATTCAGGCGGCAATTGGATCTAAGGTTATCGCAAGGACTACTGTTAGGGCATTGAGGAAAAATGTTACTGCAAAATGTTACGGCGGAGATATTACCCGAAAGAGAAAACTATTAGAGAAACAAAAGGAGGGGAAGAAAAGAATGAAGCGGGTGGGAGCAGTAGAGATACCGCAGGAAGCATTTTTAGCCGCCTTGAAAATTGGAGACTAATGATGCCGGAGAATAAGTCCGATAGCTCTGAGAAGAGAAAACGTCGCATTCTTGAAGATCTTCCCGCTATTGCGGGAGCTGTCGTAGTCGCCCTGCTTATTCGTACGTTTGTTTTTCAGAGTTTTTATGTTCCATCTGACTCAATGTTTCCTTCCTTGTTGGTTGGAGATCACCTCTTTGTGTCAAAATTTACCTTCGGTGCAAAAATTCCTGGCACCGAGGTGCATTTGCCTGACACCAGGGCGCCTCGGCGCGGAGATGTAATTGTCTTTAGACTAGCTCGCGATGGACGCCAGGTGTTCGCACCCGACCTGCGGCCTGACTTGAAAGCTGATACTTTTATCAAACGTTTGGTGGGCTTGCCTGGCGATCGGGTAGAGATAAAAAATGGTCGACTTCATCTAAACGGGGAAGTCGTACCGGCTAGGCTTACTGGCGATTCCTTTGTCGATAGTAGGGGTAGGCTTTTCAATGTTCTACAAGAAGACCTCGGTGATTGTCGTCACCTTATTTTAGATGATCCTCAATTCCCAGGGCTCGACATGCCTGAAACGGTTGTTCAGGAAGGCCGCTATTTCTTTTTGGGCGATAACCGAGATAACTCTCTTGATAGCAGGCGATGGGGGACAGTTAAATCAACGGCTATGTATGGCCCGGCGGGTCTTTTGTACTGGTCTTGGAATTGGAATGGTACGTGGCTTGAATTGGCAAACCCTATAACTTGGTGGAATAACTTGACAGGAAAGACCCGTTGGGATCGAATCGGAGACATGATCGGCTGTGAAAGCATTTAAATCGACGCAAATTTCCTAGCCTAAGTTGAAGATTGATTTTGTGCCTGACGAGATGCTCAGGCCGCGCTACATTTTCTCTTGACCGAAATTCATTAGCCCTTTTAAGCACGTCCAGTGAGGCGAGCAAAGGCGACCCGGTGAACGAGAAGAACTCCCCAAAGAGGCTATTCAAGCCATCTAACGCAGGCCTAGGTGCCGCGGACAACACCAGTATTGAAGATG
>CAYOGP010000077.1:0-8752 GCA_964403555.1 uncultured Spirochaetales bacterium
TCCATGGCCCCACTGCAAGGTTTTTATCTATTGCGATATTAGCTTGTCTCAAGACCCAAGCAGGGTGGGCCGATCGTGTGTAGACCTGGTGATAGTCCTCAAGGCCCTTCGAGAACCTTGATCCCGCCTCGGAGTCAAATTTAATATGAAGGGTGCCGAGCACTGGATTGGTTTCGAGCTCCTCCGGAGTGGCGGGCCTGAGGCTCTCAGGTAAGGGTGACTGCTCCGGAAGCGGCAGGCCAGATGATGCTTCTCTTCCAGGAAATTCAGCTACAGCGAGCGCACAGGCCTCGCCCTTTGAATTTTTAACGGTGGCTTCAATGGTTGTTTTGTCACCCTCATTTTTCACGATTTGAGCGTCTACGGATACAGTCTCACCTTCATAAACTGGCCGACGAAATCGAGCGGAAATGAAGCCTTTCTCGAGGAATTCTTCTCCGAAGAACTCGACTAAAGGTCTTGTGAGATAGCCGTAGACGGTTACTCCCGGCACAAGTCCGCCAGTGAAGCCAAGCTTCTGCGCGATGTCGTCGCTATGGATAGCGTTGTTGCTGTCAATTGCGTCGTTTTGTGCGACAATCGAAAAATTCTGAAGAGTTTTAACCACAGATGCCTCCCTCAGTCATTCTAGTTTGATCGATATAGCAAAGCCGGGCCCGTTGTTCAGGTGTTTTGTCGATACTGATGCTTGGGGTGGATCAGAAGTAGGCCTAAATCGATAGACCTACCTTTTATTGATCGGTTCTAGCTCCAAGACAACACGGTACCTAGGCAAAGCAGGAATCCAGAGGCTAGTGTAGGTTTTTAGGCAAACCGGCAAATTAAACCCCCCGAGAATTGCGGAAGTGAGAAATGGTTAAGACCCCGATACGCATAGCGATAGTAGGCGTAGGGAATTGCGCAAGTGCCCTAATTCAGGGTATCGAATACTACTCCCGGCACAGGGATGTCGATGCTGAAGGGCTTATGCGCTGGGATATAGGCGGATATGAAGCTAAAGATATTGAGGTGGCAACTGCCTTTGACGTAGACGTTCGGAAAGTTGGTAAGGATGTATCCGAAGCGATTTTTGAATCTCCCAATTGTGCGCGCATATTTTGCAAGGAACTTCCAAAAGGTGGCGTGCTCGTGAGGATGGGGAAGATCCTGGATGGGCTGGCGACCCATATGGGGGATTATCCAGATGAGAAGACGTTTGTTTGTTCGGATGAGGTGGAGCCGACGCTGGATGCTGTTGTCCAGGCATTGAGAAAGTCACATGTGGATGTACTTGTTAATTATTTACCGGTGGGCTCCGAGGAGGCATCGCGTTTTTACGCAGACTGCGCTTTGCGTGCGGGTGTAGGTCTTGTTAATTGCATCCCCGTTTTTCTTGCAAGTAATCCGTCGTTTTCGTCTAAATTTGAAAAAGCAGGGCTACCGCTAATTGGGGATGATATTAAATCTCAGCTAGGGGCGACAATCACTCATCGTGCGCTTGTCGATTTATTTAAAAAGCGGGGAGTAAAGGTTAAGCACACATATCAGATTAACACCGGTGGGAATACAGATTTTTTGAATATGTTGAATAGAGATCGCCTTGATTCGAAACGACTCTCCAAAACTGAAGCAGTTCAATCGGTAGCACTGGAGCGAATTAGAGATGAAGACATACACGTTGGCCCGAGTGATTACGTAGCCTGGCAGAAAGATAACAAGGTTTGTTTTCTCCGTATTGAAGGAAGTTTATTCGGTGGCTCTCCCATGAATATCGAGCTTCGTTTGTCGGTAGAAGATTCGCCTAACTCTTCTGGAGTTGTCATCGATGCTATTCGTTGTGTAAAGCTTGCGATGAACAGAGGGATTGCAGGAGTTTTAGAGGGTCCATCGGCGTTTTATATGAAGCATCCGAGCATACAAATGTCTGATGACGATGCATATTGGGCAAATGAAAAATTTATCAAAGGAGGCATGGATTCGTAATGCAAGATGTTTTTGTAATCGGTTCGCACTCGACGTCGTTTGGGAAAAAGCCTGACCAGTCTTTCAAGGATCTAACGCGCGAGACGTACATGGGGTTGTTGGAAGATTCGGGTCTAGCAAACGGTGATGATATTGAATTTGCCTATTTTGGAAATTGCGCCATGCATGGTGCAAAGCAAGGAACCATCCGTGGCCAGGTGTGTACGATCGAACTGGTTGATGAAGGGTTGTTTCCGAAACGGATCCCCTTAATAAATGTGGAGGGTGCTTGTGCGACTGGTTCTATGGCCTTCCATTCGGCTTGGAAGGATGTTCTCTCCGGTGGGTCGGATTTAGCCGTTGCGATTGGAGTCGAGAAACTATTTCTCCCGAAAGCGGTAAAAAGTCCCGAGATGAAAAAAAAGATGATGAAAGGCTTCATGAATGGAGTGGATAATTTTGATATCGAAAGAATTACGGAAGAGTACGAGCGTGCCGCTGACTTCGTGGGATACAAATTTCAAACGGGGGTAGATCGAAGTTTTTTCATGGATACGTATGCTGTCCAAGCTCAAATGCACATGAAAAAATACGGCACGACTCAAAGACAAATTGCGACTGGAGCCGCAAAGAATCATAATTTTGGAGTAGACAATCCGTTGGCGCAGTATCGTTTTCCTCAGACCGTTGAGGAGGTTCTTGACGATAGAGAAGTTTCATATCCGCTGACTCGCTCTATGTGTGCTCCAATCGGTGACGGCTCGGCATCCGTTCTTCTTGCGTCCGAAAGTTATCTACGGAAGCTTCCTGTTTCCGTTCAGCGTCGTTCGGTGCGTGTCCGTGCGAGTACTCTATCGGGTGGGTACTATAGGGACTGGGATGAGCCCTCTTTGTCTCGTGTCGCTGCAAAGAAAGCATATTCGATGTCTGGGCTCACACCAGAGCAAGTGGACGTCGCGGAAGTTCATGATGCATGTTCATTTTGTGAGATTTACCAAGTAGAAATGTTGGGCTTCTGTGAAGATGGCGATGGTGGTCCGTTCGTAGGCGGAGGTGAAACTGCGCTGGAGGGCAGAGTACCAATTAACACCTCAGGAGGGCTTGTTTCTAAGGGTCACCCAGTTGGGGCCACGGGACTTTCGATGATTCACGAACTGATAACGCAGCTTCGAGGCGAATCTGGTGTTAGACAAGTGGAAGATGCGCGGATTGCATTACAAGAAAATGGAGGAGGCGTAATAGGTTTGGAAGAAGCTGCTTGTTCCGTAGTCCTCCTGGAATCGTATTAAGGATCCAGAAACGTCACTCAATTCTGTCGTTGATTTTTAAAAAGGGTTGTAATACCTCGCTGTGTATTCGTCCGATCTCGTCATTCATTTGAGAAGGAGGAGCGGTTGGAATGAAGACGAAATGCCGTACGCCTATATTAATGTAAGAGTTGAGTTGCTCGACGCAGGCCTCTGGGGGTCCTGCAATGCTGAATGCTGAGACTTTCTGAGCGTCGTAGGGACGCTTGTAGCGGGCTGAGAGGTGTCGCGCTACTTGCTCTCTTCCCTTTTTCAGGGAGTCTGTTACAGCGATTGTAAGTGTCTGACCAAATGTAATCTCTTCAGCAGATCTTCCCGCACTTTCGGCGCCCCGTCTTATTACGTCCCAATCTTTTCTAACTCGTTTTGAGGATGATGGATAGGCTAACCACCCATCTCCAAGCATGTACGTTCTTCGCAAAGCGGCAGGGGATCTTCCCCCTACCCATATCGGTGGTCCAGGCGTTTGAATTGGAGGGGGATCAATAGAAATATTTTCAAGCTTATAAAAGGAGCCAGAGAAGGTCACAGGAGCCCCCTTCCACAATTCTCGAACAATCTTTATTGCTTCGTTTGTCCTGCCACCTCGTTGGTTCAGTGGGATTTCAACTGCTTCAAAATCCTTTTTCCCTTCACCTCCTACGCCTACGCCGAGGATTGTGCGACCGCCGGACAAAAAATCTAACGAAGCAAATTGCTTTGCGACGATAGTCGGATGCCTTAAAGGCAGTAGCAAGACGCCAATCCCAAGTTTTATTCTTTGGGTACAGCCTGATAAATGAGCAAGAGCAATGAGCCCTTCTAAAATTGGATTCACAAATGATATATGGTCGGTCGACCATATTGAGTCAAATCCTAGTTTTTCGGCTTGGATAGCAGTTTTTCTGTAAAAATCGTAGGAAGGCATACCTTCAGGATTCTGACCACTGACTACTAATCCAAAGCAAACGCTCATGCTCTCATCTCCCTTAAGCAGTTCTGTCTCTAGAACAGAGGTTTTCGCGCAAATTACAGGGTAACTGTCTACAATAAGGTAGCCCTTTTAATATGGAGCCCGCTTGGACTGGTCGAAACACTACGCAGAACGCCTATCTAGTATGGATCATTCGGAGGTAGCGCAGATCCTCGAGTTGACCTCACGGCCGGAAGTAATATCCCTTGCTGGTGGTCTCCCATCTCCAGATTCGTTTTTAATAGAAGAAACTCAAGAGGAAGCCATTAGTGTCTTCAGGGATTTAGGCTCAGCTTCTTTGGGTTATGGGCCTACGGAAGGGCTTCCACCTTTACGCGAGGCCCTAGCGGAGAGGATGACTTTGAAGGGTCGATCGAGTGGGAAAGGTGAAATACTTTTAACCACTGGAGGAATTGCGGCTTTAGATCTTATCTGTAAAGCGTTACTTGAGTCGGGTGATTTTGTGATTATTGAAGAGCCGTCATACCTGGCGGCGATTCAAGTATTTCGGAGCTATGGTGCGCAGTTTTTAGGTATTCCAACTGATCAGGAGGGTGTTTGCTTAGACGCTCTCCAGGTACGGCTAGATGAATTGATTGCCTCTGGTCGTCGCCCCAAGTTTTTTTACATCATTCCAAGTTTTCAAAATCCATCAGGTAACTGTCTGGCTACGGAGCGGAGAGAAAAGTTAGTTGGTATCTGCAACGATAGAGGTATACCGATTGTTGAAGATGGCGCTTATGAAGATCTGCGGTTTGAAGGAGAATTTCAATCGAATTTAGCAAGTATCGATTCCGAGGTGGTGCACGTTAATACCTTTTCAAAGATTATGCATCCCGGTCTGCGTCTAGGCTGGATTAATGGGCCGGAAGCACTAATTGAAACACTAGCTTTGTGCAAGCAGGGGCAAGACCAATGCTCCAGCACCTCGGGACAATATTTGGCGGAAAGATTTCTTCGAAAGGGGCTGGTTGAACAACAACTGAGGAAATCCCGGGCGATTTATCGTGAACATAGGAACTTAACGATAGAAGCATTTGAAGAAACTTTTCCCAAAGAGTCTTCAGCATCCAGACCGCAGGGAGGTTTCTATTGCTGGATTAATCTGCCTGAAGAAATAAATGCGGTTCGACTTCTTCCAGAAGTAGTGGAAAATGAAAATGTAGCTTATGTAGGAGGCTCTGCTTTCTACCACAACAGAGAGATGGGTACTAATCAGATTCGACTAGCTTATAGTTTTGTATCGGGAGATAAGCTGAAGGATGCGGTTGCTCGGTTGGGAAGATTCTTTCAATCTAAATTAACTGCATGATAAAGTCCGGCTGAAATTGCAATTTCAGGCTTTTGAAATCTTATCTAGACGATTAAGGAAAAGAATATGTCTAATGATGCTAACCGATGGTACTAATACGTATTCGACCGGATAGCACCGCACATTGGAGAGACAAAAATGGAAGCACCTCAGCATATTTTAGATGGGTATAAAGTTCTCGACTTTACGCAAGTTTTGGCGGGCCCGACGACTACAAGGCTAATGGTTGAACTTGGAGCAGAGGTCGTGAAGCTGGAACTTGCTCCGGGTGGTGATTTTGCTCGCTCCCTACCGTGGAAGCATGAAACTGGACGAAGCGCATATCACGTGCAGCAGAATAGAGGCAAGAAAAGTCTTTGTATCGATGCTAAGTCGGAGGAAGGACGTGAAGTTATAAAGGGTTTGATTTCTCAGGTCGATGTTGTGATAGAGAACTTTGCTCCGGGTACTATTGAACGTCTTGGCTTTCCTTGGGAAACAGTGAAAGAAATTAATCCAAGGGCAATAATGTGTTCGATTTCAGCATTTGGCCAAGGGGGTCCTCTCACTAACCTGCCGGGCTACGATTATATTGCTCAGGCCTATGCCGGAGTCACCCATATGATCGGAGATCCGGATCGTGCTCCCTCCTTTCCTCTTCTGGGTATTGGAGATGTTATGACCGGTGTTCATGCAGCTGCAGCGATAGGCTTTGCTTTGCTTTTCAGAGAGAAAACGGGACGCGGTCAGTATGTGGACATTTCTTTGCTCGATTCTTATTTTCACTGTCACGAAGTGAATGTCGAGATTTATAGTGCGACAAAAGGGGAGTACGAACCCAAGAGAGCTGGATCTCATCACTACGCCGTTTGTCCTCTTGGATTGTTCAAGGGGAAAGATACTTATATGTTTATTATCGCGCTTGACCACCAGTGGCCTCACTTGTGTAAAGCGATGAATCGGAACGATCTGATTACTGATCCTAGGTATGATACAAACGTAAAAAGAGTCGAGAAAATTAGCGAAGTAGCCGCGATAATTGAAGAGTGGCTAGCCGGAACACCGGATGACGAAACCGCTCTCAAGAGGCTCGAAGAATGCCGAGTGCCTTGTGCGCCGGTTCTCTCTATTGCTGAAGCCGTGGCTCATCCGCATTTGCGAGAACGGAAAACCATCCGTAAGGTCGAAGATGAAATTATAGGAGAGCTCGAAATTCCAGGCATGCCTTTACGCTTTTCTGAATTTCCTGAACTTTTAGATCTCCATGCGCCATACCTTGGTGAACATAATGAGGAAATCTTGGATCGTTATCTGGGTTACGGAAAGGACAAGATTGCCGATTTGGTGCGCTCCGGGGTACTGCATCGCGGGGATACCTAGGGCCGAGTTCATCGCGTTTTCTTGTGAGCTTCTATTTCCAATCGAATCTGTACTTTTGCTCCAATGTTCGGGATGCCGTATTTCATCCCGAATAAGGTGCGATCTATATTGAAAGTTGCTGAGAGTCCGAGTGTTGGGATCCCTTTTTTCGGTGGCATGGGATAAGGCATATGCTTGTTTAGAGAGATATCAAGTAGAATAGACTTAGCTCTTCCTAGTAGTATGAGGTTGCCTTCGATCTTATAATCAGACTCATTTGCTAATTCAACAGAATGCGTTTCGAAAACAATTTTCGGAAATTCCGAACAATTAAGAAAATCAGGCGATCGAAGATGGCGATCTCTTTTTGGGTAACCTGTATCAACGCTCTCCGAATTTATCTCAATTCGAGCCGATGCTTTAGAAGTGTTATCAGTATCAAAATAAATGTTGCCCGAAAAGTCATTAAATCGACCGACGAGATTCGAGTATCCTAGGTGGTCGATATCAAAATGTATGGACGAGTGTAGAGGGTCGATCTCGTAGTTTTCAGCCCTAACATTGTTGGAGAGGAGTATTAGCAAGAGAGACAAAAAGCCGAAGGTAATACAATTCTTTAGATATTTATTTGATTTAGTGGAACGGTAAAAGAAGAGCATACGAAGCGTCTTTAAAAGCATAGGTTTCTTGTCTTTAGTAGTTGGGGGAGATCTTATGCAACTTGTATTGTTTTTTGTATGTCATCTGACATTTTTTTACCGAAGTGACGTCTGATATGCAAAGAATAGCGCTGATCCAATCAGGGCCGCGAGTGCGAAGAACGATGGAATTCTAACTTGCTGTCGAAAGATCTTTCTTGGATCCGAGGAGGAAAAAGGTATGAAAGTAATGAGAGCCGTTATTGCAAGAGCCAACTGACTAGACTCAGTATAAAGCGAGGCTCGTTCAAAAAGGAGTATGACTGTACCTACAATGCACACAAGCGAGAGAGGTGCATTTCGTCTCCATCGGTCTCTTGGGTAATTGTAAATCATGACGCCTAAGCTCGCGCTCGCAACAGCTATTGCGCTTTGCGAAATTGACGCAGATCCTCCCATAAACGTCACTGCTCCAAGGGTGCCGCTGATTAGAAAAATGCGTCTTGCAAGCTCGCGTGGCGTTAATTTCTTTGCATATTGAAAAATTGTTAGCGCGAAACCGGAAAGTAAGAGTAGGGTCCAGGGGTCGGAATTAATCTTAGACCATCCTATCCAACCTATTACTGCGAGGAGCCAGGCGACGGCAATAATAGAGGACCATGTTGAATCTGTTCGGTTGCCAAAACCTAAAGCAATTCCAATCGCTATGGCGATTGGAATTCGCTCGACAGACGACACAAATGGAAATTCAGGCAGACCATTTACCACCAGAGAGCCGGCAAGAAAACCAGCTGGGATGGCCAAGATAGCTATTTTCTCTGTTTTAATGGCCAACAAGGGTGCGACAGCTACCGCAAAAACCCAAGGAACTACGGTGCATTGGAATTCTGGGCTGTAAACCAATTGAATCATTACTGCTCCAAGGGCTGGCGTAGTATAGGATGTGTAGACCCTTCGAGAACAGGTTTTTTAGGGATGGATTGAAACGCTTTGAACCGCTCGGGACGAAACCGTTTTGAAGTAGCGGAAAAAGGAGAGAATATGTCTAGCGAACAATTAGAGAAAGTAATTGCAGATTGCCTCGCGACTTTCGGAGCATGGGGTCCGGAAACGACTCTTGAGGAAATGCGTGCGAGCGCAGATAAGCTTTTTTCGGTGCAGAATCGAGCTGTAGGCGCAACCTCTGAAGAGGTCGATGCAGGCGGCGTTAGAGCAGAATGGATCACTGCACCAGGAGTGGGACCTGACAAGGCAGTACTTTACG
>CAYOGP010000078.1:0-8622 GCA_964403555.1 uncultured Spirochaetales bacterium
AATCGCCTTTTAGGAGACCGAAGGTCCCTCTTGGAATCCGCCTGGGTTTATGATCTTCGGTCGTCCCTGCAAGAAGGAGGAAACCTTTTCGTTAGCCCAGCAGTCCTCAATCCGTGAGTAGCACTACTAGAATGAGAATTCCGTTCCGAAAACGCTCAGGCCTCCGATGCTTCTGGGTTCAAGACAAAGGCCTCGAGACGTTCGCTAAATTCAGAGTTTCTTAATTTAGACAGAGCACGGGCTTCCAGCTGCCGAACTCGCTCTCGTGAAAGCCCCAGCTTTCCTCCGATTTCTTCCAGCGTATGCTCTCGCTCTCCTTTTAGCCCGAAACGCCATCTCAAAATATTTCTCTCTCGCTCGCACAATTCACCAATCGAATCGTCCGAAGCCATCTCGAGTCGGGAATGGTCCAACTCACTGACCGGAGAAACTGGATTCTGGTCTGCAACTATGTCTTTCACTTTCTTAGAATCGGTGCCGGGAACATCCTTTTCCAAGCTGACCGGCTCGCGGACCATTCGTTGAAGTTGTTCTGCTCTTTCCTCTTCGATACCCATATGCTTAGAAATTTCTAACGTAGTGGGGTCTCTCCCTAGCTTCTTCTCAAGTGCGTTATACGCACGATAATATTTGAGCAACGTGTCGTGCACGTGACTAGGGATACGGATGGTCCTCGAATGATTTTGAATTGCTCTGATCAAGGCTTGCCTAATCCACCAAACTGCATAAGTAGAGAACTTATGTCCTCTTTGATATTCGAACTTTTCCACTGCCCGTATCAAGCCTATGTTTCCCTCTTGAATAAGATCCTGAAAAGCAATACCCATATTTCTAAAATCTTTAGCAATAGCTACGACGAGTTTGAGATTGTGCTGTACAAAGACGTTCTTAACCTGTGAGAGGCGATCGAAGGAATCTTCAACTTTTCCCATACGGTCGAGGAATTCTCTACAACTCAGACCAAGATCTACTCCCTTAGCTTCTAGTTCCTCTTGAAGACGCCTTAAATCAGCCTCTTTCCGCTCCTTGACCTCTTCCGTACGGGCCGCGCGAAGCGAGTTGTTGAGCTTGGATACCATTCTCAACTTACGTTTTATTCCCTTGCGCTGGTCAAGAAGTTCATTACGAAGCCTTCCGAAATGCTGCATCGAAAGCTCCGCCTCTCGAAGTAGTCGGACTATTCTCTTCTCGGAACGAGTGACAGATTCGATCTCGGACTGTTCGATAAAAATTTCGCGTTCTCGCAAGGTGGTTTCGATTTTCCCAAGGACCTTATCGACCAAAGCCCCAAGATCTTCCCCCTCCGGTGACCCGCTACCAAAAGCCTCGCACATCTTTCCCGTCGCGCGATTCTCGGACCGCAAGTGATTCCAGATTCGGATCGTCTCTAACGCAGTCCAAGGGATGCTAATCATGCCCTCGCGGAATTCTAAAGTTGCAGCCTCAATTTCTTTCGCAAGGAGAACTTCTTCTTCTTTAGTAAGTGTCGGGATTTCCGCAATATCACGAAAGTACGAGACAAGTGATCCCCGATCGCTCGACCTTTCTGCTTCTCCTGTAGTGTTAAGTCTTTTCGGATCAACGCTAAGACCCTTTGAAACCTTGGCCACTGTCTTTGCAACCTGAACTTTAGCTACCGTTGTTGCAACCTGACTGTCGGACTCTGTACCGATCTCGACACTGGCCTTCTCTGTCGCCTTTTGGTCGTTCAAAGTTTTAATTTCCTTTTCGTTTCCCGATACCGTCTTTTTCGAACTCACTTTATGCCTCTATACCATCGATCGCTTCCGAACCAACAAGGAGTTCGAAACCTAAACACCGATCAGTTATTGCCGACCCAAAAATTTCTATTTGAGTCGTAGTGTCTTTTGGGGGGCCGCGAACATTTCGCGGTTTTTTGCTCGACCTTCGTCCTGGGCTCGTAACAACCCGGCTTTTAAGCTTTGCCGGCCCTTCCCACTCCCTTTGCTTCTCTGCGGTGCTGACCGTTGCGGGACCACCACTCGACGCGCCGCATCAGCAGCAGCTCAGAAAATTTGCGTTTTCGTGCTCAGCCGACTTTCTTCGGCTTTCCCTAGGCTTACTGCTCCTTTTGCTAAGTCCACGAAAGGCCTGCAGCCACAGGGAAGAGCACATACAACAGGGGGTTGTTCGTCTCGTAGCCCACTTCCACACATATCGCTACTAATTTCAGAAAAAAATTAAAAAGAATCGATTCCGAATTGTACTTAGAAATCAGCCTGATAGGGCCCGACCAACTACCCCATAAGGGACGAACGTCTTATAACGCGACGCGTCGTCTTGTGGAGGGCTAAGCAAAGGCCTCTTTTCGATGCCGGATAAGCTCTGTGAATTCTGAACGTGTTTTAGGATCTTCCTGAAAAGCGCCTCTCATAGAGCTGGTAATCGCAAAGGCGTTCTGTTGTTCGACTCCCCTCATCATCATGCATAGATGAATTGACTCTACAACCACGGCCACTCCTCGGGGATCCAAAACTTCCTCCAACGTCTCTGCAATCTGCATCGTGAGTCGCTCTTGTACCTGAAGTCTTCGCGAGAACATCTCTACTAGCCTGGGAATCTTCGACAAACCAACCACTCTGCCATTCGGAATGTAGGCCACGTGCACTCGGCCAAAGAAGGGAAGCATATGATGCTCACAAAGGCTGTAGAAGTCGATATCCTTAACTAGGACCATCTCGTCATAAGACACTTCAAAAAGAGCATTGTTGAGAATATCTGTCGGATCCTGGCCATACCCCTGGGTTAGAAATTGAAGAGATTGTGCCACTCGATTTGGTGTCCGGCGAAGACCGTCCCGCTCTGGGTCCTCTCCTAGGGAACGTATAATATCCGTTATGCAGTTTTCTAGATTTGTCGAATCCACCTTAGACCTACCACTTTCTTATATTCAGGCTACCGCGAGGGAAGAAGATTAGCTCGCGGAATCTAATAGCGACGTAGTAGGCCCCGAACTATTCCGCGAATCGAAACCTCTGATGCATGTAATCGAATCGGCCTCAGCCTACGATTGGCTGGTTCAAGAGTTACAGTCGAGCCCTTTTTATAAAACCTTTTAAGAGTAGCGTCCGTCCCCTTCACTAACGCCACAACTGTCTGCCCATTGCGAGCTTGATTAGTCCCTTCGACTACGACGTAATCTCCATTTTGAATATGCTCCTCGATCATTGAGTTTCCGCGCACTTCAAGAACAAAGGTTTCTGAAACTCTCCTGACCATTTCGGTCGGCACAGAAATTCTTTCTTGGATTTCTATAGCCTCGATTGGAGACCCCGCGGCAACAACCCCTAAAAGAGGAAGATCCACCGAATTTCCCTCTTCCTGACTAGTGGGCTCCACGGATCGAGAATGATTCCAAGATTTCTGAAGAAAACCTTTCTCCACTAAGTGATGTACATGTTTGTGAACAGTTGCCACAGAGGATAAGCCGAAGTGAGCCCCAATCTCCTTGAGGCTAGGGGAGTAGCCTTGCTCTGAGACGAAGTCTCGAACGTAGTCGTATATCTCGCGCTGCCTGCGAGTGAGAGACAATTTACACCCTTTCGAGAAGTTCTACTCGAAAATGGCGAACATTAAACGAAAGTCAAGTGTTCTGACCTCAACGCTGTCGCATTTTTTTATTGTCGGCTAGCCGACCTTTTCCCGCGCGCGATCTATATCTGCGTCCATGATTGTCTTGCGCTTATCCGCAATCGCAGAGGCATGAGCTTCTCGCGCTAAACGAGCGAGATAGCTTTCTGCTGCGTCGACAGCTCGGTCAATTGCCGAGCCTGATACACGAAGTCCGTCCCCGTGCTTCGCTACGAGTCTTTTCACTACGGCGTTGGGTATGTCACCCATAATCGCTCCTATGGAGGCCTCGGGGATGCGACGTGACTCTAGAAACGGGTCGCTGGGCCGTCAAGGATTACGCGGTAAAACATCGGTGATAAGCACGCCCCGAAGGAATCTCCGAGGTTTTTACACCTCATTTATTAGATACCTCGATGCGTAGTAAGCTCAAGAACGTGTGTGGCGCTAAAAGTGCCGCCAGCCAGAAGTAGGCCTAGCAACCCCATCCGTCCATTTAAGGCCCTTTTTCACCACTTTCCCTATCTCCGCAACAGGAACCTTGAGCAGAGCTCCAAGCTCTACCGCACTTGGAAAATGCCCGCCTCCCGTAAAAAGCAGTTCGTAGTCCTCCCCCCCCGCCAACAGAAGAGAGGCTGGGGCAAGTTGCGCGTTTAGACATCGTCTTTCAAACCGAGGGGATCGCGGAAGCGAATCCCAATCCAATTCTGCTCCCACCTTTGAGGCACGAAGAATATGTTCAAGATCTGCTATTAAACCATCCGACAAGTCAATACATGCGCCAACTCCGGGGATTCGTGAAAGTGTGCTCCCAGCGCGCCACCTGGGCGATGGTAAGGGTAACTTGCGACCAATCCCGGCGGCCTGCCGTCCTCGAGCAAGCGCCATTTCACCGAGACGCCCCGTAACAAAGAGCCGGTGTCCAACACGCGCGCTATCTCGGTGAAGGCTCTGGTCTTTTTCCACGCTACCAATAACGGTCACCGTTAAGGAAACTTGTTTCGCGCGGGAAAGGTTACCCCCCACAAGCGGACATTCGTTCACATTTCCGGCCTCAACCACACCTCTCGCCAAGGACCTTGCAGTTTTAACATTGAAGGATCGAGGGAGGCCAGCAGCTAATGTCGCCGCAATCGGCTCAGCACCCATTGCAGAGAGGTCTGACAAGGACGCAAGAAGTGCTCTCGAGCCTATTCTTCGCGGACTTTCGCGGTCCAATTGAAAATGCACTCCCTCGAAAAAAGCGTCTACGCTAATAACGAATTCCCTTCCTTCAGAAATCCGCAGAACTGCCGCGTCATCCCCAATTCCGAGAGATACCAAGTCTCCTTCATTTTTCGTCATTCGAGAAATTGATTCGATTAACTTAAATTCACCCAAATCACTAACGTGCATCTCCAAATTCTAGCGAAACCCGGTACTAGTTACCGAACAAGTCTTAGAGCCGAGAAGCTATCAAGACCTTGAAACTTCCTAGGGTTGAAAACTGCGCGATGGAAAAACTTCGTTAGGTAAAGTTGTTCTTGGACGGCCTTATTCGGAGGTGCGAACCTTCAGAAAAGGAACAAACCCTTCTTCATCAATAGAGACCATTCTTCCGCGATGAATTCCTAACAAATGAGGCCGTTTCAAAGTATTGCGGTCAACACCCATTCTCACGACCCCGGAGACTCCGCCCGTTGCGGCCATAGATCGAAGCTGGCCTGGAACATCCTCTGGCCTTCTTTGTAACGCTTGTATCAAAAGGCGTGTGACGTCAAAAGCCTCTGCAGCGAACGGCCCAGCCTCATGGCCAAAAACTTCTCGATAGTTCTTCGCGAAACTACGTAGTACAGGGTGACCACTTTCGCCAAAATAAGTTGAAGTGAAAACGGCACCGTCAACGTATTTACCACCTACAGTAACCAAGTCGGGATGATTCCAATCTGACAGACCTAAAAGGCGTACGCCTTTAATTCCATGAAATGCCAATTGAGGTGCAATCAGGGCCACACTCTCATACGTATCGGGAATAAAAAGAGCTTGGAATTGAACAATTGGCGGGAGAACAGAACCATCAGGCGCAAGAAGATCCGCAGCTTTTTTGCGTAGCTCTTTCGCCTCTTCGGGTACTTTTCTTTTCGCCTCACTTAATAGACGCTCGCGCTCCTTGAGCGTCTCACGAACTTCCGGAGGCAAGAGCCTATATCCAACCAAATCTCGAACGGCGCCCGAAAAATCAGTGTCACCGGCCTCGTAACCAGCGATAGCTACAATTTCGCCGCCTCGTTTCTCGACCTCATCCCAAAACAAAGACCGAACCTTCCTTCCGAAGGAGTCGCGCGGGTAGAGCAAGCCGACCTTGCGAACTTCCAGGGTTTCGACGACATAATTAACCAAAATTTCAATTTCGGCACGCGCGGTTAAACCGAAGCGATATATATTCCTGCCAAGCTTTGCCAGATCTTCTCTTCGTGACAGAGTTAACAACGGAAACCTGAAATTTGTTGAGAGCTTTGCTGCTTCTATGGACTCAAGCCCAAGAAGTGGTCCTATCACGGCAGATACATCAAGATTTGAGAAACTTTCGAGAGCTTCTTCCACCCTGGCAGGATCGCCTGCAGTATCTCGTACTACTACTTCGATCCCGCTCTTAATATCGTCAATGGATGCATTGAAAACGGAAGCCGCCAGGAGAATGCCCTCGAGACATTGCTCTCCGACATCAGAATAGGGGCCGGTAAGTGGAAGCAAAACACCAATACGTCCTTCTTGCTTTTGGTACCCCTTGGGCAGATCAAACTTTATAGAGCTTATCGAGGGGAGACCAAGAACTCCCTCTTCGGCGAAGAAGCTTTGTGAAAAAAGGGTCGAAAGATACTTGTGCCGCTCTTTTTCTCGGACGCTCTCAGCAAGCACTCCCGCTTCCTCAAGCGCGGAACCGGCTAAAGTCTCGTTACCATACTCTATAGCTAGCTCAGCTCTGCGCATTAAGAACTGCACCTTAAGAAAAGCCTCGCTCTCAATCTCAGCCCTCAGTACATCCAACTTCTCTTCTGGCAAGCCTCGAAAAAACTCTTCAAATAACTTTTCGGTACTCTCCTTCCCTCTTAAAGACTCACTCTTTCTGAGTTCCAAGAGCCAACCTAGTTGCTCCGATGAGTTTCCCCGCAAAGCGTCCAGTTCAGCCAAACGAAGATAAATTGTTTCACGAGTCAACCAAGGAAGATTCTCAAGTGGCGCCGCGACGAGGATTGCTCTCGCATCTTCAATTGCTCCTCCTAGTTTGTAGGCGCGAGACATAAGCAACCGGATTTTAGCGATACGAGGTTCATCCGAAGTAACCTCTAGAACAAGAACAAGAACCTCTAGGGCCGAACCGTAGTCACCCCAGTCAAGACACCGCTCAGAAAACCTTAATACTCTTTCCATCAACCCTGGAGTCGGGACAGGCTGTTTAAGAGAATCAAGAAGCGTTATCTTTTCCTGCCTCAGGATCTCGCCTTGCTCATTTTGCGGAGCGACTGCGGGAGACGACCCCTTCCCTAGCCGAGTACTAGACGAATCTACAGCACAGCTACTCAAAAATAAGCAACTGCAAACGCATAAAAAATGGAGCAGGTACCGGTCAAGCACCATCTGAATCGCGACTTCTATATCTCACTCGAAAAGATCCCTTAGTTTTTCAATAAAACCTTTTGTCACCGGGGAAACATCCTCATTAGTCTCATCTGCAAACTGCTGCATGATCTTCCTTTGCTTGGAACTAAGTTTTGTTGGGACTTCCACGAAAATCCGAACAAACTGATCTCCTTTTTTGCTTCCCCTTAAACTTGGTAGACCTTTGCCACGAAGCCTTAAAACTTTTCCCGACTGAGTGCCCTCTGAAATCTTTAAATTTACCTTGCCGGAAAGCGTGGGAACGTCGACGTTACTTCCAAGAGCAGCTTGTGTGAACGTGATGGGAACTTCGCAGTTGAGGTTTGGACCTTCACGCTCAAAGACCGGGTGCTTCGCAACCGAGATCACTACATATAAATCTCCTGGTCTACCACCTGCCAAGCCTGCCTCTCCCTCCCCGGCAACCCTCAATCTCATCCCGTCTTCTACACCAGCCGGTATTATTACATTTAAGTTCTTTTGGCCTTCCGTGCGCCCCTCCCCTCTACATTTGCTACATGGGTCGCGGATGACGAAGCCTTCGCCTCGACAAACATCACAGGGACGACTAATTCGAAACAGCCCTTGCTGGTGGATTGCTTGACCACTCCCTCCACAATGTCGGCATTGCTCGGGCTTTGTACCAACTGCTGCGCCGACTCCTCCACACGTCTCACAGGTCACTGTCTTGGGTATAACCAGATTTTGTTCTAACCCATCGAATACGTCATTCAATTGGATCTCGAGGTTGTACCTCAAATCGGCCCCACGACGACCTCTACCGGGTCCGCCACGTGCTCCGCCTGGTGCCCCAAAAAGATCTCCGAAGAGATCACCAAAAAGGTCACCAAAGCCAGAAGGGTCTCCCCCTGGGAAACCGTGGCCACCTGCACCGAACCCCTCATGTCCGAACTGATCGTACGTTTGGCGCTTTTCCTGGTCCGACAAGACGGAGTAGGCCTCGGATGCTTCTTTAAACCGTTCCTCAGCAGCCGCATCATCAGGATTGCGATCCGGATGGTTCTCCAGAGCGAGTTTTCGGTAGGCACTTTTCAATGTATCCGGATCAGCATCTCGCCCAACCCCTAGTACTTGATAATAATCGCGCTTCGCCAAATTTTATTCCTACCTTTCATTCGATTTCGCAGACACGAACTTAGCTAAACAGAGGTTGAAGGCGGGTTAGTCCCGGAAAAAATTGATGAGCCACCAAAGACAGTCCTACTGGGGGGTAAACGCTGCTACATGTTTGCGATCAGCGAGAGGAGAACAAATACCCGACTTTACTCCTCTTTGGGATCACTCCCTCCCTTCGACCCCTCTCGATCCATCTCCTTGGAAACAATCACCTGAGCCGGCCGAAGTAAGCGATCTCTAAGTAAGTAGCCCTTT
>CAYOGP010000079.1:0-8589 GCA_964403555.1 uncultured Spirochaetales bacterium
ATAACAAGTTTCGAGTAGCCCGAGTTTTTATACTGCG
The DNA here is from genome assembly GCA_964403555.1 of uncultured Spirochaetales bacterium. Lineage (GTDB taxonomy): Bacteria > Myxococcota_A > UBA9160 > UBA9160 > UBA6930 > UBA6930. The sequence goes on from CAYOGP010000079.1 coordinate 38, forward strand.
GAATAGATTCCACTACAAAAAAACTCTGACCGTTTAAATCTTCGTCCCGTAGCCACTGGTAACTATATTTTTCGATTTCCTGAGATAGAAGGTCTTCGTACGCAAATTCGCTTCCTACAAAAGGACCTGATTTATTCTTTGAGGAAATTCGTTTGACTCGCTTCAGCGCTGGAAGGAAGAGCCATTGATCATCTGGCTTTAGAGTTTTAGTGTGAGAGAGCAGTGCCGTTCCCTCTACGTCTTTGGGTGAGTCAAAAATGACTAGGCTTCGATCACCAAACCCTGCTTCGGGAATTTCCAGACTACTTTGACGGATGGTGCGTGTACTTTCTTTTCCCTGCTTGTTTCGAAGGACCATATAAAGGGTAACTTCGCTGTCGAGCCAACCTAGGTCCCTCTTTTCAGCTTCAGTAGCAATAGCGAGACCTTTTCCTCGATCATCTGCACTTTGAGCAGCTGGCGCATTTGCGAAGAAGGCGATTGCCAGCGTGGTTACTATGACGAGTGCACAGCAGTGATTCTGGTTCATGGAGAGCAATGTTCCTTTTTGGGACCGGAAGGTAATTTAGAGCCGTGCTGTTACTCTGATCTCGACTAAAGCTCCAGGTATTGCCAGTTCGCTTATTCCGATAGCGGTCCATGCAGGAAAAGGATCTTTTATGAATTGATCTTTGACCTTAGTAAAAGTGGTCATGTGTTCGTTCAGAGAAACGTGGAAAGTTGTCATTTCAACTATGTTTTCAAATGAAACGCCTGCTTCATTAAGAAGAACCTTTAAATTATTGAACGCGAGAGTGAACTGACTTTCTGGTTCAGATGGACATTTTCCTTTTGCATCGAACCCGAGCATTCCGGAGCAACGAAGGTGATCGCCGTCCTTTACCGCCGGGGCGAAGTGAAAGGTGTCATAGAATGCTTGCATCTCTTTGGGTATTATTTGCTCGATCATAAGGTCTCCTTCAGATCTTTCGTTTAATTATAGCAAGTTGGGTTATTACCAGGTGTCTATATATGGTCGTCTTTTGCCTGGTTCCAATGTACTCTTTGGTACCGCATCTAAACTATTCGTAATCCAATGCCGAGTATCAATCGGGTCAATGACATCATCGATTTCAAATGATGTCGCCATGCTGACAGCTTTGCCCTGCTTGTACATACGGGCGACCATCTCGTCAAAAAGAGCCTTTCTTTCTTTTGGATCCTGGATGGCCTCTAAGTCTTTTCGATATCCGAGCTTTACGGCGCCCTCGAGGCCCATTCCTCCGAATTCTCCCGTTGGCCATGAAATAGTAAAGCCGGGCGCCTTGAAGCTTGCGCCTGCCATGGCCTGTGCCCCAAGCCCATAAGCCTTTCGTAAAATCACTGTAAAGAAAGGAACTGTAAGGCTTGCTCCAGTGACAAACAAACGGCAGCAATGTCTTACGAGGGCTGTCTTCTCAACCTCGGGACCAACCATCATGCCAGGGGTGTCACAAAGATTAAGGATGGGCAGATCGAACGCATCGCACAATTGCATGAAACGCGCAGCTTTGTCAGATCCATCGCTGTCGATTGCTCCAGCCAGGTGACCAGGATTGTTGGCAATTATCCCTAAAGGTCTGCCTTCGATCCTTGCGAGGGCTGTGATTATTCCCAAACCGAATCCTCTCCTGAGTTCAAGAACGGAATCTTTATCGCAAAGTGTGTCTATTACATTCCGCACGTCATAGGCCCTAAGACGATTCTCTGGTATAGCGTTGCGAAGTAAACGCTGGTCGTCACATTCCCATGCAGACAAGTTGCCTTGGAAAAATGAAAGATATTTTTTCGCTATAGAGACGGCTTCAGTTTCATCCTTAACGGGAATATCGACAACACCATTAGGGACCTGGACTTTAAGCGGTCCAACCTCCTCGGGCCGAAAAACCCCAAGGCCACCTCCTTCAATCATTGCAGGCCCTCCCATTCCGATGGAAGAGTTTTTAGTTGCGATTACAACATCGCAACATCCCAACAACGCTGCGTTTCCGGCGAAACAATTGCCAGAGTTGATTCCGATCAACGGTACAAGACCACTTAATTTTCCAAAGTGGTTAAATGTTATAAGGTCCAATCCCACTGGGCTTAGACCATCAGTGTCGCCAGGTCTTCCACCACCACCTTCGGTAAAGAAAATTAGAGGAGTTTTCCAGCGAATAGCAAGATCGAACATTCGGTCATGCTTTCTATGATTCTGCATTCCTTGTGTGCCTGCTAGAACTGTGTAGTCGTATGACATGACGGTGCATCGGGTGTTTTCAGAACCAAACAAATCTCCGTTCACACTACCGATACCACTAATAAGACCATCGGCAGGTGTGTTTTCTATGAGATCTTCTAGTGTTCGTCGTTTTCTCTGGCCTGCGATTAGTAGTGCGCCATATTCGACAAAACTACCGCTGTCGCAAAGATCGTCTATGTTCTCGCGAGCCGTCCTTTGACCCTTTTTTCTACGACGTGCCACAGCTGCAGGTCTATTCTCGTCTAGTCCTACGTGGTGTCGTTCTATCGATTCCGCTAAATCTGGCCGAATATGATCAAGGTCGATTTCGTCTTGTGATGTTTCGTTCTCTTTTGGGACCTCTCTTTTTTCAATGCGAGCTAGAGGAGATCCTTCTCGAACCGTATCGCCTTTTGAGATGGTTAGTTCTTGAATCAGGCCGCTTTCCGAAGCGACAATGACGTGCTCCATTTTCATCGCTTCCATGATTAATAAGCTATCGCCTTGTCGCACTATATCTCCGATATCTACAGCAATATCGATTATGGTTCCTTGCATAGGGGCAAAGATCGTCTCGTGTCCTTCACTTTCCGTGTCATATATGTCGTTACCAGCTTTAAGATCCGAAGTTTGTTTTCCATAATCTAGAACCGCAAGAGGATCGTCAGTGTCGAGTTGTGCACCAGCAAGAGAGGTTGACTGAATATTTTTAACCGGCGGGACCGAACTTTCTTTATCTGTTTTGTGTTCTACCAGGTCACTAAATCTTTCTTCTATAAATCCTGTATGAATTTGATTGTTAATTACATCTTCTGCAGCGAGAATATTTAGAAGGAAAGATGCATTTGTTTCAATACCTTCGACACGCAAATCACGAATTGCTCGGCGACCAAGAGCCAGGAGGTCCTTGTAAGAGCCTGAGGGTGTACTTGCTATTAGTTTTGCCAGTAGAGAGTCAAAGCGTGGATTGGGTTCGTAGTTCGTATAGGCAGCTGTCTCTACCCGGATCCCTCGGCCTTTGGGCGTTTCAAATTTGTCGAGCGAGCCGCTAGCTGGAAAAATTTCACCGCTCTGATTTAGACGTTCGCAATTTACTCGAATTTGAATTGATCTTCCTCTCGGACTTGGCTCTTCTCCCGGAGCCAGTCCCAATTCTAGAAGTGAAGAGCCTCCAGCGATTGCCAGTTGAGTTTTTACGAGATCAATTCCAAAAATTTCCTCCGTGACTGTATGTTCGACTTGTATTCGAGGATTTACTTCGATGAATACGTAAGGATCCGAATTTGAGGGGGAAGAATCTGAATTTTTGATCAGGAACTCGACTGTTCCGAGATTTTGAAAATTTGCCGCCGAGCAGATTGTTCGTGCAGCATTGAAAAGGACATCACGGAATTCATCGTCGATACTCGGTGAAGGAGCAATTTCAATTAATTTTTGGCGTCGTCGTTGAAGTGTGCACTCTCTTTCGCCCAAAACTGCGATGTCGCCTGTCCCGTCTCCCGCTACTTGGACCTCTATGTGCCTCACTTGATCAAGCCACACTTCCGCGTAAAGGTCCGCATTACCAAATGCACCTAAAGCTTCAGATGCCGAACGTTTGAACGCCTCTTCGAGTCGGCTTACTTCTCTAACAACCCTAATGCCTCTACCGCCGCCCCCCGAGACAGCCTTTAGGACCATGGGTGTGCCTTGTAGGCTTTCCATAAAATCTAGAGCACCTTTGAGATCGATTGCCTGATTTGTACCTTTTGGGGTGGGAATTCCTAATTCTTCCGAAAAGGCACGAGCTCGATTCTTTTCGCCAAACAACTTCAGTACATCGGGCCCGGGCCCAATCCAAGTTAAACCTGCAGAGATGCACTGCGAGGAAAATGCTGCGTCTTCTGAAAGAAAACCATATCCGGGATGGATCGCGGTGCATTCGGATTCAAGAGCTAAAGAGATTATTTGGTCCGAATCCAGGTAAGCGCTTGGACCTTCTCCATCGAGAGCCAAAGAGTGATCAGAGGCGGCTACATGGAGTGCATCTCGGTCATCCTCTGAAAAAATAGAGATTGATTCAATCCCAAGTTCCTTCGTCGCGTGGAGTATTCTGACGGCTATTTCTCCACGGTTTGCTACTAGTACTTTCGTGATATTCTGATTCTTCATTCAATTTTCTTTCGTGGATCTAATGCAAGGGTGGAGAACATGAATTTTCTCTTCGTCCAAGCGTAACTTTTTTTAGACTAGAACCATTCCACCATCAATGAGGAGGGATTGTCCGGTCATCCCCGAGGATTCATTCGATCCTAAAAAAATAGCGAGATCCGCAATTTCTTCAGATTTCATGAAACGGCGCATCGGAACCCGGGACTTGGCTAATTCACGAAATTCGTTCTCGGACATCCCGTTGATTTCCGCATGTGTCTTGAGTTCATTTAATAGGTCAGTCTCAACGAAGCCCGGGCAGATCGCGTTTACTCGAAGCCCTGCCGCCGCTGTTTCAAGGGCCACACAACGGGTAAGTCCTACGAGGCCGTGCTTTGAAGTGTTGTATGCGCTTTGGTTCATCGACCCCCACTTGCCCGCGGTGGAGGCAATATTAATCACACTCCCCGTCCCTTCCTTAATCATATTTCGAACGACGAGCTGAAGAACATGAAATGCTCCATAAAGGTTGACCTGAATTATGCGATCAAAATCTTCAGGAGAATAATCAACGAACCGGGCGGGCTTGTAGACGCCAGCGTTATTGATCAGGATGTCGACTCGTCCGAGATCCGTAATCGCCTGATCGACCATCTGAACTACCTGTTTCCGGTCAGATACGTCGAGTTCATAGGTGAAAACTTGTCGGCCCAGAGAGCGTATCTCGGTTGCGACGTTTTCTAAATTCTCTCTTTTTGTCGCAGCTAGAAAGAGATCAGCGCCCTCATCAGCATATTTCAGGGCAATCGCGCGGCCGATTCCTCTGCTTGCACCCGTGATTAAGGCATTTAGGCCTTTTAAGCGTTCTTTTCCCATTTTTACTCCTCCTTTGGAACGCGAATTCTACGGTTTAATGAGGAAAATTTCTTGATTGTTGAGGTCGCGGGCGGCACTTAGGGGTTCCTGAGGGGCAACTTAGGGACCAAAAAGGCCAACTTTTATGGCAAAAACCATAAGAAAGGTCATTTGCTTGTTCAACCGACCACTGTAAGGGTGGCCTACCTCCCTAGGAGCCCTAGACTATCTCGGTCGGTCAAACCGGAGAGACCGGAACGACCGGCGGCAAGTATCTGCGGACTCGTCCCCTTGATTGAGACATAAAAGGAGTCCGCGGTGAGGGAATATCGCATTGGGTAAGAAGCTTTACGTAGGGAATCTCCCTTTTACATCTAGCGAAGAAGAGCTCAGGGCTGTCTTCGAGGCTCATGGATCTGTGACTTCGGTCAACTTAATAACGGATCGAGAAACCGGTCGTCCGCGAGGCTTTGGCTTCGTCGAGATGGGCGAGGACAGCGAGGCAGAGTCCGCGATGCGTGCTTTAGATGGCACGGATCTCGGCGGTCGAACTGTTCGTGTTAACGAGGCGCAAGAGCGCCGTGGCGGCGGTGGCGGCGGCGGCGGACGCCGTGGCGGCGGTGGCGGCGGCGGTCGTTACTAGAGGGCCGACGGAAGATTGAGTCCGGGCGCTCTGCGCCCGGGCGAAACGCCGGACAACATCTGCACTGCGGACAGGCTCCAAGGGAAGTTTCCATTTCAAGCGAGCAGCAGTGGAACCTAAGCGGCCTTGAGGTGCGCCTAGGAATCGAAGGACTATACCATTATGTCAGTCCTCAAGAGAAAACGAGAACGAGAGAAGGCCGAAAAAGCCGCGCAAAAGCGAATGATGCGTGAGCTGAAAGAACCCAAGGAAGAAGATTCCGAGGCGGAAAGAGTGGCTACTCGAGAAGACCTAGAAGGTTACGGACTCATTAATGAGGAGGACGAGCCTGAATAGTAGCCCCCCCTTGCTTTTAATCGGAAGAGCCTGTTAGACCGCCTTTGCTTCAAAGGTCCAGTAAGTCGGAACAGCCCTTTCGTCTTGGCTCACGATGTTCCAGCCGCTTCGCTTCAACATTTCATCTATTTCAGAATGAGTGTTTACTACATTACCCCAAGTAATCTCGAACCACTGTTCAATGATGCTCATCGTGAATCGCCGGTCCTCAATCGTGTCGCCGTGATCCGGGAGGCACCTGTCAACTATTACTAGCCTGCCGCCAGATTTGATGGCCGCACGGCACTTTTTGAGAATATTTACTTTTTCATCATTCGGTAGTTCATGGAAAACTTGGACCAATGTTATGAGATCGAACTCTTTTTCGTATTCCATTGATTCTGCAGGACATGGATCAACACGTATATGTTGGGTCAAGCCTTTTTTAGCTATCGATTTATTCGTCTCTTCTGAAAAAAAGGTTAAAGGTTCAATTCCGGTGATTTTGGCATCTGGGAACATGTCGGCGAAGGCGAAGAGAACACCTCCTCCACCTGAACCTACGTCGAGAATACTCCCTCCCTGCTGTAGTTTCGGTCCAATGATTTCGTGTTTGAGGGCATAACCCGCTATTAAAGGTGCGCGAAACGAGGCTACCTGGATTTGTCGGGAGAAAAATTCTGGATCGTGTTCGGCAAACGTTTTGCGCGTCCCTGTTGTGAACGCTTGAGGGTAACCGGGGTAATCCTTCGCAATTTCTATCAGTGTGTGAATTCCTGGAAGATCAGGCTTGTCTTCTTGGAGTATTTCGTCCATATACGGAGCGAAGCTGAAAAGCCGTTTTCCCTCTGTAAAGATCCCAAGGGTAGTGGCCATCATGCAGAAAGCGTGTACTTGGCGCGGATCTAAAGCAAGATTTTTGGCCAAGTCTTCGGATGTTGCTTTTCCTCCGAGTTCACGCAGAGCCTGAAAAACTCCTATTCGTCCGCCGATATCGAGCGCATAAGTTCCATGTAGACCAAGCATCCATGCTCGGATTTTTTTCGTCTGAGATTCTAGAGTTACGGACTTGGCCATTTAATTCGCTTTCTATGTTGTTCGCTTCTGCACTTCAAAGAGTGTGGACTTTGTTCCACTGTTGTGATGATCTTAACTGACGAAGATCTTATCTGGGGGGGGAAGTCATGTTTCTTGCAAGTCGCTGGTCTGGAAAGTCTCTGCGTGATGTCAGGTCGCAATCGATTAATGCGGAGAGGTTAGGTGCGGACATTTTTATGACGATGGAGAACGCTCATGAGCCTTTTATGCCTCTAGCGTTGGCTGCGGAGCATACAAAGAATCTCCAACTTTGGACTGGCATCGCTATTTCTTTCAACCGAAGTCCTATGGTGACGGCCAATACGGCATTCGACCTTCAGGAAGCCTCAGGCGGTCGATTTGTTCTGGGCCTTGGTCCTCAAGTAAAAGGGCATAATGAGAGACGGTTTTCGGTTCCCTGGACCCCCCCAGTTCCCAGGATGCGTGAATACATAGCCTCGCTTCGTGCCATCTGGAGATGCTGGGAGTTGAGCGAGAAACTGAACTTTCGAGGTAACCACTATCGGTTTGATCTGATGACACCAAATTTCTCACCTCCTCCTAGCAAACAGCCGATGGTCCCAATAACGCTCGCAGCGGTGGGCCCGGCAATGATTAAATTGGCCGGCGAGTTGTCCGATGGAGTGCAATTGCATCCGTTTTGCACCCGTAAATATTTTGACAATGTGGTGAAGCCGGAGCTCGAGAGAGGCATGCAGGCCGGGGGGCAGTCTAGAGAAAATCTATGCTTAAGCGGCGGCGGTTTTCTGGTCACTGGGCCGGATTCGGAAACGGTGGCCCGGCTCTCCGAGTTCGTTCGATATCGTGTCGCCTTTTATGGCTCCACGAGAACCTACTGGCCAGTTCTGGAACAACACGATTTGTTGGATCTGGGCGCAAAGCTACACGACCTTGCAAGACGTGGATTGTGGGATGAGATGGCAAAAGAAATCGATGACGATGTACTTAGACTATTCGCAGTTATCGGGACCCATGACGAAGTGTTGCCTCAAATTGGAGAAAGGTTTGGAGGCCAGATTGATCTGATTATGCCAATGTCATCTCCAAGTGATGATCCTAAGGTAACCGGTGATTGGGTCCGATCGGTTCACGAGATGAGTGTACCATTTAAGGGTTTTGTCGATCGCTGGGGTTCTAAAGAATTGCCATAGAATTCAGGCTGCCGATTGTAAAAATTGTATTAAAAAATCGTTTGCAAAAAGCAACAGTGCTTTTATTGTTCGGACTTCCTTCTTCTACGTTTCCGTCACGTCTTATTTTTTTTTAGCGTCA
>CAYOGP010000080.1:0-5792 GCA_964403555.1 uncultured Spirochaetales bacterium
TTGAATCAGGTTTCCTCCTAGGTCATCACACCCGACAAAGTGAAATCACCTGCTGAAAGAGTTGTCGGTATCGCGATGTTAGGTAGTGCATTCTCACCTTCTTCTATTAGAAGATGAGTTACCATTTTCATAGTATCGTTTGGGCTTCCACCGCCGAATGAAATTAATGTATCAGCCTTACAGTCTTTGGTCATCTGGAGAGCATCCATCACGCTTCGCTTTAGCACGTGTTGCTTTGCTTCATCAAAGACTCCCACGCATCTGTCACCTAGTATATTTTGCAACCGGTTCACGAGGTCGGTCTTATTGGAGAGAGAGTTTCCAGTAATAATAAGGGCTCTCTTCCCTCCTACCTTGTCGACTTCTTCGGCAAGAGTATTGACAGACCCTATTCCCGAGCGTACCCGCTCAGGTGATTGAGAAACAAAGTCATGGTGCATCGTTTTCTCCCTTCGAGAGTATATCCTGGGGGTAGCGAGTGTTCGTTGTAAAGAAGAAAACTCTCAGTTAAAAGCCCCTGCTGCATTCATTCTTTCAAGAGTTCTTGGTCGGTAGCTTCACCACACCACCGCCAATTACGGAGAGCTCGCCATCTTGGTTATGTGCTTCTTGCTCTATTTCGACAAAGCCTTCGCCATTTTCTTCGAACTTTCTTGTCACTCGGCCATCGATTGTGAGTAAGTCCCCGACAGGGTTGTGACGTCTAATCTTACAGTGTGACTTAACGAGAAACCCATCATCTCCCATCCAATTAGTCAGGTGATGGATTAGCCAAGAACATCGTTCGGGCCCGTAATCATAGGCGCCGGGGGCTCCAACGGTTAGGGCAAACTCTTCTTCCCAATGAACACGCTCGGGACAGTCTGGTATTCCAAATCGATTAGGAATGCCTAGACCAGAATGTTTTCGGATCTGTTGCCAAGCGAGTTTGTTGGAGCGAACGTACAAGCCCCCCCAGCCTTGGACATAGGCGATAAAGCCGGTCACCGTCATTGGACCTTTTGCCATACGAGAAAGAAGTTCTCCTTCAGTTACGTCCTCGAAGAAGCGGGTTTCAGCGCCTCGAATCTTTTCATTGGCATATAGCTCGAAAAATTCTCCCAACTCGTCGGAGGTATAAACTCGGGGTTCGCGCTCTTTGACTTCGCGATACTTGGTACCTTCCTCTCGCGCGGTGTCTCTTTCAGTACGAAAGCACCAGCTATCCGCTTCGCAAATTAAGACGTCGTCTTGGTTGTAGAAGTCTACGTGATAGATCTGTTGAATAGCCTTTCCAGAGAATCGAGTTTCGTGGGGTATCAATTCTTTTAGCCATGCTTCTGTTTTGATTTCGTCATTGCGTTTAATCCAGCGGTGCCAATGAAAGTTCGCTCCAGCCCACATTGCGTGGATTCCAGGCAACCCTCCGACGTAACCACTGATTATTCGGTCTGAAGGAAAGACAAACGAAGGCAACGCTACGAGGCCACCGTGGATCGATGATTGTGCGTACTCAGGGTCACACCAGAGAGGGTTATCATCGCCGACGCCATGAGCGTAATGGCGTATGGCATCTCTTGTAGCATCGTAACACCAGGGTTCGAGACTGTCTTCAATTTTGACCCCAACCCTTTCCCTTAGTTGGTCCAGGCCGCGTTCCGTAATGCGCGGGAAGGTACCCGCTAGACTTTCAGCCAAAGTTTTTCTCCTTACAAAGTTTCTGAATCGCGATAGGGTCACATTTAGTTACTCTTCCGAACTCAATCTGTGCGACCGGGTGAGTCTAACAAAGGTAGGAGGTGAGTATTGGACGAAGGGATATTTTATAAGGATGGAGATTCTTTTGTTCCTCGATCAACTGCCTGCGGGCCCTGGGACCCAAACAAATTGCACGGGGGGCCAGTAGCCGGCTTGTTAGCCTATGCGGGGCTCCTTGAGCCTTTGCCGTCTCAATTTCGAATTGTCCGATTCGGGATCGACCTGCTAAGGCCGGTTCCGATGAAGCCTCTCACTGTTCAGATGACTCCAGTTCGAAGTGGCAGGAGGCTGATCCTTCGGGATTCAGAATTGTTTTGCGATGGTCGTCTCTGTGCACGGGCATCTATAATGATGTTTGCGAGTGTAAATCACTTGCCCGGAGGTACCCATTCTACGAAGGAATTAAGACCTTTACCGGAAACGCTCCAGAGCACTCACCTCTCTTTCCCAAGTGCTTCAGGGGAGGCGGGGATGGGTTCAGGATTTTCCAATACGGTTGATCTCCGCCCAGTGAGTGGGATCAAGGGCCAAGGAGAGGGGAGTGGTTGGTTTAGAATTCCCCAACCATTGGTTCTCGGGGAACCAATGCTGCCGGTGCTTCGTGTGGCTACTACGGCCGATTTTTGTAATGGAGTTAGCCAGACCCTACTTAACGATCAGGCGTTCATTAATACAGATATTAATCTTCAATTGTTTCGCGAGCCGATTGGCGAATGGATTGGAGTAAAGTCAAAGTGCGATATTTTTCCCGAGGGGGCTGGTTGGGTTAGTGGGGAGCTCTTTGACACCCGAGGGCAAATCGGGTCAGTACAGCAGTCCGTTATGGCTACTGAGCGATTTCGGGGTTAGGGTAGAGTTTCAAAGTAGCCGAAAATGTTAGTGAAGGTTTTGTAGTGAAGCGTAAAACTGAGCTGAGTCTTATCAATCAACTTTTGTCAATGATCGAGAATAAAGAGACGGCAATGGCTGCAGATGTTTATCGTAACCCAGTTTCCGATTACACGGATCGGACTCAGTTCGACGCAGAGAAAGCTCTTTTGTTTCGCAACACGCCCTTGGTGGTCGGACTCTCATGTGAACTTACGGATCCAGGCGCCTACCTCACCGAGGATCGTGCGGGTATCCCTATCCTTGTCGTAAGAGGAGATGATAATAAGCTTCGGGCCTTTGCGAATGTATGTCGCCATCGTGGTACTAAGCTCCTTCGCAATTGTGGTTTCGCAAAAAAACTCATCAGTTGCCCCTATCACGCATGGGCATACTCGCGTCAAGGTACGCTAGAACACGTGCCATTCGAGCAAGGTTTCGAGAGAATTGATCGAGCTACTCACGGATTAACAGAACTTTCCTTGGAAGAGCGTCACGGATTGATATGGGTTACACCTACTGCGGGCACTTCAGTAAATTTCGATCAGTTTCTCTCAGGGCTAGATGAAGATCTAAGCAGTTTTAATTTACAAACCTATCACCACTATGAGACCCGAACTCTTCGCCAGCGAATGAACTGGAAGCTCGTAGTAGATACCTTTCTTGAAACATATCATCTCGGAGCATTACACCGAGCTACGGTGTACCCGATAATTCATGGAAATGTAGGTACGTTTGATCCCTTTGGTTCCCATCTTAGAAATATCTATGCGCGCCGAAGCATGGACCAATTAAGGGAGGTTCCAGAAGAGAGCTGGGATCTTATAGAGCAGACAGCAATTATTTATGTACTTTTTCCAAATACGGTTTTAGTGATGCAAGGTGATCATATTGAAACTTGGAGAATATTTCCGGATTACGATGACGTCAACAAAACAGAGATGGCGGTTTCTTTGTATACACCTGAACTTGCTACGAGCGAAAGTGCCAAGGGACACTGGGATCGAAATATGGATCTCCTAGTTAAGACTGTGGTAGAAGAAGACTTTCCCATTGGTGAAGAAATCCAACGTGGCTTCTACTCTGGTGCTCAAAATGAAATAATCTTTGGTCGGAATGAACCAGGCCTCGCCCACTTTCATCAGAGAGTAAAGCAGGTGGTCTACTGATGAACTCAATCAAGTAAATTCGACATCTTTTGAGGAAATAGATTTCTAGTAGCTCCCATTGATGGAATCTTTGCACCGCTAAAGGTCTATGTTGAGGATTCTTTCAACTTAGACGGTTTTCTTCCAGGAAATCTATTACTCCTCGACTAACTCCATCAGGATCGAAATATGGTTCAAAGTTTGTTCCTTTTAGATCGACTACTTTTGCTTGAGGCATCGCGTCGGCTGTATTTTTGTGTCCTAGATATAAGACATCATCGGGAGCACACATTAAAAGAGTTGGACATTTAACGTCTTTAATAAATAAATCAAACCGATAATCCCATACACATTTGTAAATCATCCCACGGACTTTCCATGCTCTAAGCGCCCCGGAAAGTTCGTCATTCATATTATCTAAGTCTAATTTCCCTCCTAAGTTATAGATATAGTCCCAAGTTATTTTCAGATACTCTGCATCGTGGCTTGGACCAGAAGATCCACTAAACTCGTCTCGGTAAGGTGCAGCTTGTTCCTCGGTCAGGAGCAAAGCTCCTACCATTATGCAGGAAAGGACTCGATCGGGACGTAGTCCGGCCATTTCGGCTGCCATACCAGCGCCAGTGTGGTTACCAAAAGTGTGAAATTTATCTATCCCTAAGGCATCGATGAAGTCTAATGTATATTCAGTAAGTGAGCTTATTGAGTCAAACTCTGGAGGATCAAACGAGCCGCCAAAGCCCGGGAGATCTGGCGCTATACAATGATGCTCTGCTGTCAATTTTTCCAAAGTTGGTAGATACCCCTTACCACCGCTTACGTTCTGGTGAAGAAATACGATGGGTGGCTTGTTGGCTGGGCCTCCGTAGTAGTAATGCATTTGACCACTTGGCGTATCGCAGTAGGCTTTTTTTATCATCGTCTTCATCCTTTCTGTTATCTCGTCTTTTCGACGTTAATCTTTATGTCTTTAGGAAATACCCTACGAGCCATGTTCCAACACAGAATTAAATCTGCGAATCCATTCCTCAGAGTTTTCTTCGGCATTACTATTGTCCTCCTTCTAGGAGCTCGATGCCAATGCGTAACTCGAAATCCTGGAGAAATTTCGTTGATAATTGCTGGAGGTCATACCCGTTCTGTATTGTGGATAGAGCTTCTTTCAGACTATTTTGCTCCTGAAATAAACCAGAGACTCAAGTCTAATAATATTCCATACACCATCTCATGGACGGAGGCGTATGGAGGAAGTGTGGCAAAATTGGGTGGGATGTTGGAGGCAATAGAAGAAGGATTAGTCGATATCGGTTTTGTAGCCACTGTCTTTGATGCTTCAAAAATGCCTTTGCAAAATGTGTCCTATATGGTGCCCTTTGGTTCTTCCGATGCCCGAGTGGTAACTAAGGCTGTCATGGAACTGGAGAGAGAAATCCCTGCAATGGCTCAATCTTGGCATCAAAATAATATGCGACTCTTAAGTGGAGCAGCAGTTGACAACTACGATCTGTATACAACGTTCCCAGTAAAAAGTTTGGATGATCTGAGGGGAAGAAAGATTCTTGCCCCAGGACCTGCAGCTAATTGGGTACGCGGAACTGGAGCAGTAGGGGTCTCGGGAACACTTGCTACTTATTACAACGACCTAAAGACGGGCGTTGCAGATGGCGCCCTCACGCTTGCTTCAGGCTGTTACAGTCTTCGTCTTCACGAAGTAGTAAAATACATGACGAAAGTAGATTTAGGGGCTCACTTTGCTGGGGGTGTCGCTATAAATCTCGATACCTGGGAGACGTTTCCTCCCGCAGTCCAAAGAATATTCGAAGAAGTGTCCCATGACTTTACGACATTGTTGGCAGATACAACTCAAATGCGAGGAGAACTAGCAATTAAAAAAATGGTACAAGAAGTAACTTCTACAGCAACTGATGGAGGAGCAATTGTCGATGATGGTCCTACATTTGGATTCGGAGGAGTTGAAAGTTACATAGATATAAATGATATAGTTACTAAAAAATTAGGTTATAAGATTGTTGATTTTAT
>CAYOGP010000080.1:5802-8568 GCA_964403555.1 uncultured Spirochaetales bacterium
ACTAGCAATTAAAAAAATGGTACAAGAAGGCTTAATACTTTCATATTTCTCAGATAAGGAACGGCAACGCTGGGCAGATTCAATTCCTAACACGGCATCTGTGTGGTCAGAAACTCATGAACTTCGAGGATTACCGGCGCGTTCAATTGTTAAGTCCTACATTAATAAACTTAAAGATTTTGGGGTAATTCTTCCTCGAGATTGGTCTCAAGAATGATGTCTTTTTTTGTTTCATTGATTAGTTTCATGAATGCAATAGGAACTCTGTGGATATTCGGTCTAATGATGCTAATCAGTGCGGATGTTTTAGGTCGAGAGATTTTTAATGCTCCAATTCGAGGAGTGACTGAAATTGTTTCTCTCTCAATCGTCGCAATAGTTTTTCTTCAATTAGCACATACGTTATGGGTAAAACGAATTACTAGAAATGAAGCGCTTTTGAGGAAGCTTCATCGCGCTTCTCCGCGTATCCATTCGTTCGTAGAATCCATATTCTGTCTTGTGGGCGGGGCTCTTTTTGGAGTCATCGCTTGGTTTAGCATTTTGACTGTTCAAAAATCACTAAAAGTAGGCGAGTATGTGGGTGCGATTGGGGATTTTATTCTTCCAACGTGGCCTATACGATTAATAATCGTAATTGGAAGTGTCGCTACTTGCTCCGTGTTTTTGCACAGAATATTTTATAACGACAAGAAAGATCACTTTGACACCTGAACAAATCGGAGCACTTTCGCTCGTCGCCATGCTTCTTCTTATTTGGAGTGGAATGCACGTAGGTGTCGCTCTGGCGTTATTATCTTTCCTTGGGGTTTGGGCAATAAAAGGTTACTTCACGATCGCCGGAAAGATGATGGCCGCCGCTACTTATGATGCCATATCTAATCACGTGTTTGGTGTGATACCGCTGTTTGTTTTAACTGGTTTGTTAGTCAGTAAAGCAGATATTGCAAAGGACGCATTTGCAATAGCAAGTCAATGGTTGGGGCGTCGACGAGGTGGCCTCGGCATGACAACAGTAATTGCCAACGCAATTTTTGCAGCTGTTACAGGAGTATCAATCGCCTCTGCAGCGGTGTTTACCAAGGTGGCGGTTCCAGAAATGCTTCGCCTGGGATACACACCCAAATTTTCATCTGGAGTAGTTGCCGGTTCTTCTGTTTTGGGAATGTTGATTCCGCCTAGTCTTTTATTGATTTTTTACGGTCTTTTAGCGGAAGTTTCGATTGGTGCATTATTTGTAGCCGGCATTCTTCCAGGCCTATTTTTGACGATAACTTTTCTTCTTCTTATTGTAGCCGGCGCAAAATTTTTCCCTAATTTTGTGGGCGGATCAGAAGATAAACTTCCTATTCGAAAATTTTCTCTTGGAGAGATATTAAGAATCTTGTTGCCCATCTTCTCTTTAATCATCCTTGTTTTAGGAGGTATTTACGGAGGATATTTTACTCCAACGGAAGCTGGGGCGGTGGGAGCATTAGGAGCACTCTGCCTAGCGCTGAGCAACGGAAAAATGAATCGATCCGGTTTATGGGCAGTTCTGGTGGAAACGGGCCATGTGACGGTATCTATTTCTTTTCTACTGATTGCCGCAAGTCTTTACTCTCGTATGCTTACTCTTTCAGGGCTTCCGCAAGCTCTTCTTGTCGGTCTCGGGGGAGCAGAGTTGTCTTTTCCGTTTCTTCTGTTGATGTACCTAGCCTTGTTGATACTCCTTGGAACGGTCCTCGACTCCACATCAATTCTCCTCATCACTGTTCCTTTAGCTTTGCCAATCATAGGAGGATTTTCTGTTGATTTGGTGTGGTTTGGAATCGTTACGGTCCTTGCGGTTGAAATTGGCTTGCTTACCCCTCCCCTAGGAATCGCGGTATACGTAATACACGGTGCCTTAGATGACACTAGCGTTACCCTTAGTGATATTTTTCTGGGGGCCGCACCCTTCGCTTTGGCGATGTTAGTAGTGTTATTTCTGGTTTCTCTCTTTCCACAGATAGCTCTGTTTTTAGTGCCAAGGTGATAGATTGGTTTTTGTGCTTCTAAAAAGTACTCGACTCGTTGTAGAGTAACTTTACTCTGCGAAGGAGGCATAGCATGATCAAGATCTACGGGGTCCGGCAATCGCGAGCTATGAGAGCCCTATGGGTGGCCGAAGAGCTAGGGCTCCAGTATGAACATATTCCAACGAGTTTTTCTGATGGAGATACACAAAAAAAAGACTACTTGACACTTAATCCAAACGGACGCGTACCGGTGCTTGTTGATGAAGATGGAACCGTAATTTGGGAATCGCAGGCGATAAACATTTACCTGGCTATGAAATACGATGGGGGACTGTGGCCGGCTAGCCTTCCGGATCAAGGTAATGTCGTCCAATGGAGTTTCTGGGTAATGACCGAAATTGAAACGTTGCTCTTAGACGTTCTCTTGCATCGGAGAGCGTTACCCGAAGACCAACGAGATCCCGAACTTGTTCTTACTAGCTTAGAAGAGCTGAAAGCACCCTTTTCTGTTATCAATAAACATCTTGAAGACAGAGAATTTGTTGTTGGAAATTCGTTTTCCGTTGCAGATATTAACGTGGCGTCGGTATTCTCGTGGGCTCTTGTTTCGAAGGTAGATTTAGGCCCCTACCCGAGTTTAGAACGATGGCTTAAAAATATTACATCGCGCCCAAAATTCAAATTAGCTGCTACGGGGAAGAGGTAAACGATGAAATTTAGTGTGACGATACAACCAAAGCTAGACGATTGGAAAGTAATTAAGGAA
>CAYOGP010000081.1:0-8486 GCA_964403555.1 uncultured Spirochaetales bacterium
TGCTCTCCCCGCTCCCGACCTGGAAGCCGGAGCTCCGGGCTGGCGAATACTCCGCCCGAGGCGATTACCTCTGGATTCAGAGTCATCCTCCCGCATCGCGCCCCTGCCCCTTGAGACCGCGTCGACGATGCAACCAAGCTCTGCGAACCGGCAAGCAAGATATCCGTCAACTGTTGTCGTCCTTTACGAGTTTCTCAAGAGTTCCCGGAAACCTTCTTTTGCTTCTCCAGCTCATCAGGCTCCAGAACCTGTCAAAACTTCATCACACGAGAACTTGTCGCTTCAGCGTAAAATTTCTTCTCTATAGGAAAAACTCGGAAACCCTTGTTTTTCCTACCGTTTTAACGTTTTAAGTGTACCAGAGGAGGCAAAACTGTCAAGCTAATCACCCGGGCAAGCTTGGCCTAAGTATTCGTTTTTCAAACGCTTTTTGTTTTAGGCCTGCCTCGTTCCAATGGGCGGCAAAACCTACGCTCCGGTGTCCCCTAAGCGCTTTTTCGTCCCAATCTGGCCCCTAGCTCCAACTCGCCGTCCGAGAACCTCAGGCAGTACGCAACATCTCATAATGAAACAATCAGGACTATTAAGGTATTTTCAAGACCCTCATATCCTTAGTTACTCGAAACTTAAAAAGACTCGCCTCTAGGCCTTGGCCCGTTCGAACATTTGAGAATTTTATCCGAGTTCTGTTACCAAATGGATCGACTATCTCCGTTTCTGAAATATGACCCGTCCGCGAATTGATACTTAACTTTGCCCTTTCAAAAAGAGAGTCCTCCCCAGGAGTCAAGAGCAGACTTACGACGGGACTCTCACAATCTTCCACTTCCAGGCCAAATTCTTTTTTTAAATCAGACCCGCTCAAAAGAAAATCTAAAACTCCACCACTTAGGCCTCCACCTTTTCCGGGTAGTACTTGAACTTCCTTGTTAGCCGAATCAAAAATCCAGGTTTTCTCTCCGTCGCTCACAACTAAACTTGGATCAGGGCCAAAATATTCCCAACGCACGGATTTGGGTTCGCTGAACTTGAAGCTCCCGGAACTTACACTTTTACTTCCAACCTCTCCGAGAGCAACATTCCAATTCTCCTGGGTAAAGTCTGCGCTCAAATCGCCGATACCTTCGAAATAGGTCTGCGCAAGATTCAAAGTTTGATCCAAGCAATCGGCTTTCTGTTGCGATGGACTTCTCGCCCTAGCAGGATTGAAAAAAGTTTCCCCATAGGCGGACAATCCGAATAAAAACACAAGGACAAGGCTCGTAAAGATTCTGTTTAGTCGGGGCACCATTAAAATTCTCTGCATAAACAAAAAACGAGAGACCCTAGGCTACTCATAGCCCTCCCCCAACGGTCGAACGAACACCTCACGTTCCTTAGAACCCACTTGAGGACCAATTGCGCCTTCTTGTTCCATCTGTTCAACAATTCGAGCCGCTCGGTTGTACCCAATCCGAAGGTTTCTTTGTATATAAGAAATCGATGCTTTTCGGGTCTCTGCAACAATTTCTAGCGCCTTATCGTAAAGTTCGTCGAGGTCGTCGCCTCGAATTTCTCTCGCTTCGCTTTCTTCGTTCAAACGGAGAAGTTCTTGGTCAAAATTCGGCCCACCCTGAGAACGAAGCCCCTTCACGAGAAGCGCGACTTCTTCTTCAGTAACAAAAGGCCCATGCAACCGTTGTAAGCGCGATGTGCCGGGAGCTAAATACAACATGTCTCCCTGACCAAGAAGTTGCTCAGCTCCCTTGTGATCGAGGATGGTTCTGGAGTCGTGACCGGAGGAAACCTGAAAGGATATCCGGGACGGAAAATTCGCTTTAATCACACCGGTAATTACGTCAACGCTTGGTCTTTGGGTGGCCAAAACCAAATGAATTCCGGCCGCCCGAGCCATTTGCGCCAGTCTTTGCAATGACGCCTCTACTTCACGTGCAGCAATTAACATCAGATCAGCCAGCTCGTCGATTACGACTACAATATAAGGAAGCCGACCATATGGAACCTCCAGCCCTTCATCTTCTCCTGGCTCGGGTCGCAGTCTAAAGTGTGTCTCACCGGCTTCGAGCTCCTTGCTAACCCTCTCATTAAACTGCGATACATTCCTCACCCCAAGCGCCGCCATCATCTTATAACGATCTTCCATTTTCTTTAACACGCCACTAAGAGCTGCAGCAGCACGTTTGGGATTTGTTACGACTTCCGCAATCAGATGCGGAATTCCCTCGTAGATAGACAACTCTAGTAACTTGGGGTCAACGAGGAGAAGCTTGACGTCTTCTGGGTGTGAGCGACAAAGGATGGAGCAGAGGAGAGCATTCAGAAAAACACTTTTCCCCGTGCCCGTCGCACCGGCTACCAACAAATGTGGCATTCGAGAAAGATCTGCTTCGACCGGATTGCCGAAAATATCCTTTCCCAAGGCGATAGGGAGGTATGACTCGCTATTTTTAAAATTCTGCGAGTCAAGTAGATCCTTAATGTAGACGACTTCTCTTTCAGGATTAGGGACTTCAATCCCGACAACTGATTTTCCTGGAATCGGAGCAATAATTCGAATAGTAAGAGCACGAAGGGCCAGGGCCAAATCATCGGCTAAGTTGACAATACGATTTACCTTAATCCCTGAAGCTGGTTCAAACTCATACATAGTAATCACCGGCCCAGGGTGCACCGTTACGACTTTTCCTTGAACACCGTAGTCCTGAAGCTTCTTCTCT
Source organism: uncultured Spirochaetales bacterium (assembly GCA_964403555.1). Taxonomy (GTDB): domain Bacteria; phylum Myxococcota_A; class UBA9160; order UBA9160; family UBA6930; genus UBA6930. The sequence goes on from CAYOGP010000081.1 coordinate 2,718, forward strand.
AGTATCCGCGAGTTCATAATCAAACTTTCTCGGTCATACTCACGTTTTTTAGCCGTTCCAGTTTGAAAAATATCCATATCCGGGAATTCGTAAGGACCTGACTGAGCCTTCTCACGAAAAAGAAATTCTTCTTGCGCAGGCTCCAGTTTACGCCGGTCTTCTCTGTGATCGACGATGCTTGGATCTGAAGGAGGCCCCTCTTTCTTTTCTCGAGAACCCAAAAAAATTTCCTCTTTTGACACAACAGATTTGCTCGGCTCAACGTCTTGCCTGACCGTCGAAACCCGGCCCCTACGGGCTCTGCGCTCTTTTAGAACTTGAGCGACCGACCAGATCCGTGAAGCAGATTCGTAAGACCACCGAGCGACTAGCCGTACTCTTCGAAAACCAATCTGGCCAAATCGGATCGAGAGATCCACGAAAGTCCTAGACACCCTACCAATCGCGACAGCAGCTTGCAGAGGAGAAACTCCCGCAACGCCAAGGGACGAGAAGGCAAGAAAGACCGTATTTATTAACAAAGCTCCTGTAGAGCTCAAAAGCTTCATCTCGAATCTGGCCAGAGTCTCGCCCAAGACTCCGCTACTAAAAAAACCCGGGCCCTTTATGGAAAATTGCGAAAGCAGTTCAGGGAACGTCGAAACCGAAAGAAGAAGCAAAAAACCCGAGACAAAGAACCGAGAGTTGAGCCGTGGCATGCTCATACCAAAAAGTAATCTCCCCCCACAAACTAGGAGCGCAAGTGCCACCACCCAGCCGCCGAGTCCAACCTGGTTTACCAAAACCGAGGAAACACTGGCACCCCAGGCACCAGCCTCATTCTGAACTTGAGTTAGCTGAAAAGAGGCATCTTTAGGATTATAAGAAAACAGTGCAAGTGCTGACAGAAGGGCCACAGCCACAAGGAGCAGGCCCAGAAATTCTAATCCAAATCCGCTCAGTGACCTCGGACGCAGCCAGTTAACGTTCCAAAGTCGACGCTTTTCCCCTTTTCTTCTCAACAAAACACCCCCAGCGAAAAACAAAATGACTAATCAGAATTTCCAACCGAGTAATTGCAACCATCATATCGTGTCGCGCCGACCCCCTAAATCTACCGACGCCATTTACTAAACGCCAAAAACCCGCTTAAAGGTCCATCGTCTGGTAAAAAGGATCAAATCCCTCGAAAATTGCGTCATGGACCTGACGCTTCAGTTGGTCCCGCCCAGCTAGGGAAACGCTATGGGTGGGAATCGGTTTCCCAAACTGGGTCTTTACCACGCCACTCCGTACACTCAGAGTACCCTTTGGAGTAATTTTACGGCTTCCCGATACGGTGACGGGGAGGATAGGCACGCCTGCCTCCAAGGCAAGATGAAATCCACCGCTCTTAAACTCCTGCAACTCTCCCGTCTTGCTGCGAGTTCCCTCGGGAAAGATAATCACGTTTACGTCTCTGCTTACCCGACGCGCGGCTTTTCTCAAACTTTCAACCGCCCTCGGCCTGTTGGATCGATCGATTAGAATGTGGTTTGACAAAAACAATGCCCATCCAAAAACCGGTATCCAAGTCAGCTCTTGTTTCGCCACAAAACGCCACCGTATGGGCAGCGCTAATACTAAGGCTCCAACGTCTATAAGGCTCTGATGGTTGCACATAATTACGTAGGTCTGCGTCTCGTCTATATGATTAAGCCCGGCGACCTTCACTTCGATCTGACAAGTAGAATAAATCCATCGAAGCCAGGTCGTCCCCATCCAGTTCACTAGATCGCCTCTACGGTCCACAACCCCCGCAATACAAGCCAAGAGCGACCAGAAAATTGTATAAAGGGGCACCAGCAGATATCGAAGCCGGTAAAGAATCACCCTGTGTCCCGCAAAACCGACGAATACATCTGGTTATTTTAGCCTTAAATGCCGATGACCCAACAAGTCGCGTCCTTAGGTACTAAATTAGGAAGACTTTTTCTTGACGTAAACGAGGTGCCAAGGAATGATGATGACAGTTTCAAGACGACGGAGATCACATGGCAAGCGTTAATAAAGTCATATTGGTTGGAAACCTCGGACGCGATCCTGAGCTCAGATATACACAGAATGGCCAGGCCGTAGCGAATTTTTCCCTTGCAACTACGGACCGGTGGAATTCGCGAGAGGGTCAACGAGAGGAACGCACCGAATGGCATCGGATTGTCGCCTGGGGGAAAACCGCCGAGCTATGTGCTCAGTACCTCGGAAAGGGCCGTTCCGTTTACATTGAAGGCCGGATTCAGTCACGAGAGTGGGAGGATAAAGAGGGACAAAAGCGAAATACCACTGAAATTGTTGCCCAAACGGTTCAGTTCCTTGGCGGTAGGGGAGGAAGCGCTGGAGGTGGGAGCGATTTTGGTGACCCACCGCCGTCGAATGACCAGGGAACAAGCTCGGCGCCACAAGGAAAAGACGAAATACCCTTCTAAAGTCGAATTCTTCACATATATGATTTGGAAAGAAAGGAATCCCCAGGAATCGAATCCAACCTAACCCAGAAACGTCTACGACTCTAGAGAATGTGGATTTCGACTTCAGGCACCCCATCAAAAGCTTAAATCCTCAAGGCAATTAGTCCTAGAAACCAACCTCCGCTCAGCCTAGGAAAACTTATGAACGAAACTCACCAAACAAGTGCAGCGCCTGGTTACAGCGAGCTAGTGGAGCGAGTAAAAGCAAACAAAACTCTGATTCGAGCTGAAGCGTCTAAAGCCGAAGAAGTTCGTCACATGACCGATCCTTGTTACACGAAACTGCATAAGGACGGCTTCTTCCACATGATGACCCCGCAAGCCCTGGGAGGTTCGGAGCTTTCGTGGTCCGATGGACTTGCAGTGGCGGAGAGCATGGCACAGATAGATGGATCCACTGGATGGTGCTTAATGGTCGCCGGAGTGATACACGGTAGCTGTGGCTCGTTGCTGGTAGAAGAAGGGAAAGACAAAGTCTTTTCTTCTGACACCGCTATTAACATCGCAGGGCAAGGAATTCCTCGGGGTACTGCGTCCAGAGTTGATGATGGCTATCTGATCAGAGGCGAATGGAGCTATGGGAGTGGCATTTATCACTCGAATTGGATTCATAGCGGGTGTGTTGTAATGGAAAACGGCAAGCCGGTTTTAGATGCAGAAGGGAAACCCGAAGTCATCATTGTGTATACCCCTCGCGAATGTATTGAGCTCCTAGACAACTGGAATGTACTTGGCTTAAGAGGCACAGGAAGTTTCGACTACAGAATCTCCGATGAAGTTTTCGTTCCCATGGAAACGACCTATCGATATAACAAAACGGATGTAGAACGAGGTGGCTTTCATTTTTCCCTTGGAATTGTCGGATTTACCGCGTGGGGTCACACTGCATTCGCTCTTGGTACTGGCCGAAATTCCCTCGACCAAATACGAATGATTGCAAGTGAAAAAGTTGGTCCCTTTGGAGTTCTTGGAGATTCCGAAAGTTTTCAAGAAAAGTATGCACGTGCCGAGGCAAAATATCGTGCCACGAGAGCTCTGGTTTACAAAGTATGGAACGACATCGACGAGACTATGCTCAAGGGTCGTCTGCCAACTAATGAAGAACTCGCCTTAATCAAACTAAGTTTTCACTATTCGCATGAGGTCATGTCTGAGATCTGTACCTTCTCGTACAATTATGGTGGTGGCACCGCACTGCGACCTAGTCCACTGCAGCGTTGTTATCGAGACATGCATGCCGCAGTTCAGCATGTACTCCTGTCTGATCCAATCATGCAAGATTGTGGAAAGGTCCTTCTGGGAAGGGCACCAACTGGAACTAAAATGCAGTTGTTGGGTTTTCACTAAGTCGGCGAAAGACTTCCTGACTCGTTCTTTAAGCAGAAGAAAAAACGAGATTTATTGAAAGTCGCCATCTACGGCAAGTAGGAAGCGCCTAGAACTAAATTTATTGCCAGTAGCCTTCGCATAGGTAGTGAGTTCTGATAGCCACTGGTCGCGAACGTTGATCGGAAGCGCATGCAGCTCAACACGAAAGCGCCGTTGGTTTCTCTGAGCCAAATTCAACCACTTCTCAAACCTATCCTTACAGGACGGATTTGATGCCGAGTTGACTGTCCTGCATAGAGTCGCAGGCGTCTTTGCATGAGGAACACTTCGTTTAGAAGTAGACAAAGAACGAACCGCATTTCTTTCGGGAGTCATACCTCCAGCCCGGACCTTGTTTACACCAGGTATGAGTTGCTGTTGCGGGGTTTTATATGGTGCAGAATTCTGGTCAGAAGTAATTCTTGTATCAGTTTGCATTATCCCGAGTAAGTCAGTGCCTGAGAAAAAAGCTACGAGAACAAAACCACAGACAATCGCTGAAAGGGACGCTCGGAAGGGAGAATGTTGAAAGAAATTTTTCACCCACTCCATCCGTTCAGTCTTTTCGGTCACCATTGATACGATGCGAGAGTGCATACCAGAAGGAAGCTCTGGCTCGGGAAATTCCCTAAGAACCTTTCGCAAGTTTGAAATCGCCTCGAGTTCCGCGCGGAGCTTGGGGTCATGTTCTAATTCGCGTTCCAACTGTTCACGTTTCGCCTCCGGAAGATCTCCCTCCAAGTAGGCACTCAAGCGCGACGACAATGACTTACTAAGTATCTTCATTTTCCCGTTTCCTCGAAAGAATTTTCATTACTTTGAGACAATTCTTTTACTGAATCGCCGAGAACCGCACGAAGTGCATTTCTCGCGCGATGAATTCGTGATTTAACAGTGCCCTGCGCAACACCAAGGATTGTTGCTATTTCAGAATAGGGCCTGCCTTCGATATCGTAGAGAACAAGTGGTGCACGTAACCCCGGTGAAAGGCTTGATATCGCGTTCTGTACCTGATGTTGGAGTTCACGGCTCAGTGCGGAGGCTTCGGGACCAACCGGAGAATTCGGCAGATTTTCTCCCGTTTTCTGACTATCTACCAAGGCGTGCATATGTGCCCGTTTTCGACCCAGGCTGCGACGCCTGTTGAGCGCAACGTTGACTGCAACTCGATACACGAAAGTCGAAAATCTTGATTCCCGCCTAAAGCGTTTCCCGTGTCTATGGAGGTTCAGAAACGTCTCTTGAGTTAAGTCCTCCGCCTCATCCCTGTCTCCCAACATTCTGAAAAGTAGTCGAAAAACTCGCTGCTGGTGCCTCTGAACCAAGGTAGAGAAAGCTTCCTGACTACCCGCCTGCCAATTAACTACCAGATCGAGATCCGGATCACCTTCTTCTTCCCCGGTGACCTGCGCCAATGATCCAAGCTTATTGCCTTGATCAAGAAGTGATTCAGTCATGGTAGACATACCAATAAAGACACCTAACAGCTTGAGGTAGTTCCCCAAAGCAAATCCTCACCTGGCCCGCCCTTTTTTTTGAGACTCTCTTCGTTGCCAATCTCCGCTCTTACCACCTGATTTACTTACTAGTTCTACGGCATCTAACGTCATGTCCCTGTCTATAGCCTTACACATGTCATAAATTGTCAGACCCGCTGCCGAAACCGCTACCAAAGCCTCCATTTCTACGCCGGTTCGAGCCTGCGCTTGTACCGTAACTTTTATGGAAATCTTCCCTGAGGATCCGGAAATATCGGGTGTCAACTCCACAAGGACTCCATCGAGTGGGAGTGGGTGTGCAAGCGGAATCCATTCGGAGGTCCGTTTAGCCGCCTGAATTGCGGCAATCCTCGCAGTCGCGAGAACATCCCGTGTGAGTATCGTCCCCTGCGCATGTTCTTAGGGTGTTTCCGGAC
>CAYOGP010000082.1:0-8388 GCA_964403555.1 uncultured Spirochaetales bacterium
ATCAGGTCCAAGATTCCTCTGATTACTTGTCATATAGTTCCTTTCGGCGATTAAGTCGTTTGAGTTCGTTTAACAAATGCTCCTATGCCGTATCTATATAAGTTTACTTGAGCTCGATATCGTCAACGTTGTGCTTGATTGTCCCCATGACTCCCGCTTCAAAGGGGGAGACGGGACCGGGTGAGTAGTAGCGTGAGCGCATGCCTCGTTGTAGGGACTTAATCATTTCGACGTCCTCTCCTAGAATCGCAATATAGAAGTCCTTGTAGGCATTTGCTTTTTCCTGAAAATCTGGTTGTTCGAAATACTCTTCGGGGAACAAGTGATAAGTCACAGTTGATGAGCTTTCGGGCGAGTTGGGCCAATTGGTCTGCAATGCAACAAAGTCAAAACGAGGAAACCAAGCTACATTGGGAGGGAGGTGGCTCGAAAACCCTCCACTATGTAGCTCTTCCGGTAACCACGGGATCGGGCCAAAAGAAGACTTGCCGTCTGGCGAAATTGTTCCTCCCGTGAAGCGTCCGTGATAGCCACCATCAAACGTTTGATATCGGTAACCATCGAGAGGTTGGTGTGGTCCAAATGTGTCGCTGTGCAAGACAGCGATGTGATAAATGTCAGTAAGGTTTTCGTTTAAAAATTTCCAGTTGCAAGGCAACTCTATTGTGAATTTGTTTGCGAGACGCAAGCGACCCATTTGGTATGGCTCGTATATTCTACGGAAATCCCAACTGTCGAGGTCTTCTGTCAACGGATTTGCTGCGTCATTGAAGTTAACAAAAACAAAACCTTGCCATAATTCTGTTTTTATTCGGGGTAATTGGCATCCCTTCTTTTTAAAATTTTCAGCTTTTTCCATATATTGCGCATCAACCAATTCTCCGCTCGTGTTGTATACCCAACCGTGGTAAGGACAAGAGAAATATTTTGTATTTCCGGAGTCCCATGCAACTTGAACCCCCCGATGCCGGCAGACATTAGAAAATGCTTGAATGTTTCCATCCTTTTCTTTGACTACGACAATGGGTTCGTCTCCAATCTTCAGCGTAAAGTAGTCACCAGGGTTTTCGACCTCTTCAGCCCGTCCTACGATTAACCACTCTTTCATGAACACTTGCTCAATTTCTCGCTTCATGACGTCTTCGGAGTAATAAACATGTCCCTCTTTATGGTTTTGACTGACTGCAGGAGCGTCTTTTACAACGCTGTAACCCAACGTATTTGGATCGTATTGGATAGGTGTTTTAGTTTTATGTTTATTGCTTTGAGGCATTGGTCGTCCTCCTTGTCTGAGGTTTCTGCCCTTTTAATAATAACCCGAATTGGAGCTGCGGAATCAAAGAGTTTTAAATCTTATTTTTTAGAAAGTCTTTCGAAAAGCCAAAAATAGAATTTATCAAGTGAAATTGGTTCTCCGGGATCCTCACACGATTGACATTTAATTTCTAAACTTGATAGGGTTAGGCTCGATCAGATTCGGGAGAAAAGAAACATTGACGTCGAAAACGATAAACGGAATGGGTGTAGGTATCTATCAAATTACTGCGGACATGGTGAACGGTGACCCAGCTGTAGTCGCAAAACGTGCCGAAGAGGTTGGGTTTGCCTCCTATTGGTTGCCTGAACACGCCGTCTTCCCGCAGGGGCCATTTAACCAACAGTGTCCAGCGGCCACACCAAATAATCCTTTGCCCGATTTTTTATTCAAAATGGCAGATCCTTTTGTGGGATTAGCGCGCGCCTCTGGAGTTACCTCGACGATTAAGCTCGGTACAGGAATTGCTCTTACTCCAGAGAGGAATCCTCTTGTAGCTGCTAAAGAAATTGCGACTCTTGATCATTACTCGGGTGGGAGGTTTCTTTACGGAATAGGTGCCGGTTGGAATGAAATTGCTTGCACTCTACTCGGAGGGGATTTTCCTCATCGTTGGACACAAGTTAAGGAGGCTGTTCATGTTATGCGCTTGCTATGGAGTGGCGAGTTTGTCGAACATCACGGTCACTACTACGATTTTCCCAAGGTTGTTTGTCGTCCAACACCTTCGCAGCCTAAGGGACCTCCGGTGCTTCTGGCTAGCGTGGATAATGAACGCGCGTTAAAACGAGTAGGTCAATGGGGCGATGGATGGTTGCCTTTTTTGACTGATCCGCAGGACCTTGCTGATGGAAAGGCTACGATTTCGGGACACGCCATAGCAGCTGGAAGGGATCCAGAAGCGCTGGATATGTCCCTGTTTGCACCGCCTGGAATGTTTCGAACGAAGAGCGAATTAGAGGAGGTCGCAAAGGCCGGGGGTGACAACACAATTTTGTGGCTTATGGGCAAAGATGAAAAAGAGATTCTTGCCGAAATTGAAGACATCGCTGCTGACGTCTTTTGAGATTAAACCTGAACTTATATCAGTAGAGGAAAACCTATGAGTTACGCAGCTCCACCTAAGCGATGGTTCATTCGAATTTTCGGAATAATACAGACGTTACTTTATAAGGTTAGTGGGAGCAGGTTGTCGAATACAGTGGGGGGTGACGATATTTGTTTTTTGGAAACGGTTGGCGCAAAAACTGGAAAAACTCGATTCGCTCCTCTCATGTACGTGCCGTTTAATGGGGGAGTCCTTCTTGTGGCGTCTGTAGGGGGAACACCAAAACATCCTTCTTGGTATTGGAATATTCTAAAGAGCCCAGTCGTCAAAATCAGTCACCGCGGTAGCGAGAAGAAATATCGAGCACGAGTTGCCCATCCAGATGAACGTCCGAGTCTTTGGAGAACTTGTGTGGAAACATATCCTCCGTATGGAGAATATGAAACTCGCACTCAAAGAGAAATTCCTGTTTTAGTATGTGAACCCCTCGAGGTTTGAAGTGAGAGACATCGAATCTGTTTAGGGGGAGAGAAAGAGAGGATTTCAAGGCAAGACTTGAAAATTAAAAGGATTTAAAATGAAATTTGACCTCATTATGACGGGCGGAAATCCGAGGTTGATACCGTCGGCAAGGTTTTTTAATTCAACAATTGAGTTAGGCGTGTTAGCGGAAGAGCTTGGCTACAACGGAGTTTGGACCGCTGAACATCATTTCAGCGATGGCTATTTTTCTCAACAGGTTCCCGTCCTCGCCGCTATAGCAGCTCGAACTAGTCGAATTCAAATTGGAACTTATATTGTGGTCCTACCTCTCCGGCATCCCATCGAGGTTGCGGAGCAGGCTTCTACCCTGGACGCTCTGTCAGACGGGCGCTTTCAACTTGGTGTAGGGCAGGGGTATTACGTAGACGAATACAAAGCTTTTGGGATACCCCACGTCCAACGGCCGTCTCGGCTGCAGGAAGGGCTCGAGATCATAAAGGGGCTTTGGGATAACGACGAATTCGGTTTTGACGGGAAACGCTATAAATTTGACCCGATTTCTCTTCGACCCAAGCCAACCTCTGACCAATTACCAATCTGGGTAGCAGCTCTAGCCCCGCCCGCAATTGATAGAGCGGCACGTTTTGGTTGTCACCTAGCGGGAGCAGGAAGTCCTGAGGCTATTCAATACTACGAAGAACGACTAAAAGCATGTGGCCATAATGTTGATGATTTTCATAAGGCTACCCTTCGGATGGTTCATTTGGCCGAGAGTCGAGAGCAGGCATGGCAAAATGCAGCTGTTCATATTCACGACATATTAAGCACGTACCTTAGAAAACTCGACGAAGCGAATGTACCTCCTCCTCCGGGTGGTTTTTTTGGTTTTGATCCTCTCCCAGAGCCTGAGAAACTTATGGAAGCCAAAGGACTCCATTTTTACGGAGCGCCGATGATCGTAGGTACACCCGAGGATGCTATCAGGGAAATCGAAAGTTCTGCCGCAGCGAGCTCGGTAACACATCAAATCATGTGGATGCAGATCGGCGGGATGGATCCGCGCCTTACAGAACATTCCATGAGGCTTTTTTCCGAAAATGTTATACCTCATTTCAGTTGAATCTTTGTCGCACAAAGGTTTCTGTTTTTAAAGGAAAAACATGATGTCTAACGAATCTGTATTAGTTGAAATTTCCAACCAAGTTGCAACGGTAATACTCAACCGTCCTGAAAAGTTAAATGCTATAGATTTTCAATTAGCTGACCAGCTTCACTCGGCCCTGCGAGACTTGGATAACGACGATTCCGTTCGGTCTATCGTATTGACCGGTGCAGGTCGAGCGTTTAGTGCTGGCGCAGATTTGCAAGCGCGCGACGATGGAGAGACAAGTGGTAGTGCACCGAGTCTCTCCGATCGATTGTTCCAGTGCTTCGCGATTCAAAAGCCAGTAATCGCTTCCATCAACGGTGTCGCTGTTGGAGGAGGCTGTACGATGACTCTTCTCTGCGATATTAGAATTGCTGCTGACGAAGCTCGTTTTCAGTTACCATTCGCGAAACTTTGCCTGTCTGCCGAATTAGGTTCAACTTATATTCTCCCGAGATTAATTGGTCTGGGCCGAGCCACAGAACTTTTACTGACCTCCCGAACCATAGATGCTCATGAAGCTAAAGAAATTGGTCTCGTCAATCGTGTGGTTTCTGCTTCAGAACTGGGTAGTGCGGCGCAAGAGCTGGCAGAAAACATTGCTAGTTTCCCTCCACAAGCTGTTCGAGTGAACAAGAAGGCGCTTCAGCTTGGTCTCAGTTCAGATCTTGAAAGCCAACGACAACATGAAGAATTAGCGCTGACTGTTTTGTCAAAGACTGAAGATGCTAGAGAAGCGGTTGCAGCCTTTAGGGAAAAGCGAGATCCCATTTTTAAAGGACGTTAGATATTCGAGAACCTATTCACCTCGCCAATTCGGCGCTCGTTTTTCTGCAAATGCTTTCGGTCCCTCAATGAAGTCTTTGCTGGACCTTAAGGTTTTCATAGTCGGATACTCTGCGTTTAAGGAATCTTCTAAAGAAGCCATGCTCATGCTTTTGTATGCAACTTCTTTGCTTGCTCTAACAGACAAGGGTCCGCACTCAAGGATTTGATCTGCCCAGGCTCTTGCCGCTTCCATGACTTCTCCAGGCGCGACGACTTCATTCACGAATCCCAGTTCTTTTCCTTCCTGAGCTGAGACCCTTCGGCCGGTTAACATCATTCCGAGCGCGCGCTTTAAACCGATTTCTCGTGGGAGTCGTTGCATCCCTCCCGCTCCTGCTGCCAAACCAACTCGAGGTTCGGGTAGAGCAAAGAAAGCCGTTTCAGAGGCAATGACAATATCGCAGGCCAGGACGATTTCGAATCCTCCACCCATGGCCAGGCCGTTTACAGCCGCGATAATGGGCTTTGTGTTATTGAATCGAGCTGTGATACCGCAAAAGCCGTGAGAAAGTCTTCTCTGTCCATCTCCAGCAGCTTGAAATTTCAAATCATTTCCAGCGCAAAAGGCTTTTTCTCCTGAGCCTGTGATGATAGAGACCCAAAGGCTTCTGTCTTCGACGAATGCATCAAAAAGGTCGGAGATTTCTCTGCTTGCTTTCCAATGCAGTGCATTCATTACTTCAGGTCGATTAATTGTTATCTCCTGAACACGGCCGCGCGTTTCGCTTGAACTAAAATCACCCATAATCGAGTTCTCCAATCAATTCAAATTGCAGTTGAGAAGTTCTAAATTTTCTCTGTTTTAAGAAAGGTCAATTTTTATTCCTTGATGCCATATACAAGAAGCAATGTAATCTTATCCTTCAAAGAGTGCATTTTTTTCTCAACTTATAGAGAGTTCTGGTTTTTTGACGTAAAAACGCGCACTACTTGAAAGCCATTCGCTTTTTAAGGACATTTGAAAAATGGGAAATATTTCTTCTAGAACCTGGTTCGACTTACTCGTTGAAATAGAAAAGGATTGTCCCGATCGGCCTTGTCTGATTTTCAAAGACGGAAAACGCTCGTATTCTGAAATGCGCCAAAGGTCCCAGGCATTAGGCGAATCGTTGAAGGAGCGAGGTCTTAAACCTGGAGATCGCGTGGGGATTTGGGCACCTAACCGATGCGAATGGCTCGAAGTGCTTTTTGCTACGAGTTATTTGGGTGTCCCGCTTGTTCCGTTTAGCACCTGGTCGACAAAGAGTGAGCTGTCATTCCTCATCGATGATTCGAAGGTTAACTGGATTTTTAGTATTTCTAACTTCGGAGGACGCGACTTTCTTAAGGATTTGAATGAGATTCAAAACCAGGGATTAGTTCCTGGAAAATTTCAAATAATTAAAGTTGGGCAAGAAAGCGAGTTTTCAGTGTTCTGTACCAGAGAATCAAAGGTGCCTGGCAAAAGCGCTGGACAGCCCAATGACGTTGCTACAGTGCTCTACACGTCAGGATCGAGCTCTCGACCGAAAGCGGTCCCCTTAAGACATCAATCGATTGTAGAAAACGGTTTTAACATTGGTGAACGATTGGGCCTGACTAGTGAAGACAGGGTGTTTGTCCCCGTGCCACTCTTTTGGTCATATGGCTCCATAAATGCACTACCAGCGATTTTTTCACATGGTGCTTGTATGGTTCTTCAAGAGCTCTATGAGCCCGGATCGGCGCTTAGTCTCATTGAAGAACAACGCTGTACAGCGATATACACGCTTCCCGCAATTACCAACTCTCTTTTATCCCATTCTTCTTTCTCTCAGAGGGCAGTCTCGACACTTAGAACTGGGCTTACGATAGGAACGCCACAGGACCTTAAGAACGCCGCTGAAAGTCTAGGAGTAAAATCAATTTGTAACATTTACGGTAGTACTGAAACCTATGGAAATTGCACAGTGACCCCCCACGATTGGCCTTTTGAACTCCGGAGTAAGACGCAGGGAATACCTCTTCCCGGAACCCGTCTTAGAATTAGAAATCCCGTTAGCGGCGGAATCTCTAAAGCGGGAGAGGTCGGATCGATCGAGGTCTCAGGGCATATCATTGAAGGTTATTACGGAGAAAGTTCTCGTCATAACGCCAAAACCTTCAGTGAGGATGGTTACTTTCTTACAGGGGATCTTGGTTCAATAGATGAAGCGGGGCGACTCACCTTTGCCGGTCGAAGTAATGAGATGATTAAACGGTCCGGTATTAACGTTTCGCCCGCTGAAGTAGAAGAAATCATACAGCAGGATGTGCAGGTCGCTTCGGTAGGGGTGACGGGAAAACCCGATAATAAGGTAGATGAGGCAATTGTCGCTTTCGTTGTTCCTAAGAACAAATTTCGCTTTAACAAAGAATCTTTGGTCTCTCATTGCAAGCGATTTTTGTCCAGCTATAAAATTCCTGATCGGATAGAGCTGTGCGATGAGCTCCCTCTAACACCTACAGGAAAATTAATGCGACGTGAGTTGAAAGAGTGGGCGAATAAACTTTTGTGATCATGGCTCTTTTTGTTGCATTATATACACATGAATGAAGAACTACATTGGCTGACAATAACGCAGACAGTTTCGTTGATCGAAGCAAAAAAAATAAGCGCGTCAGAATATTTTGATCATATTGCTCGAAGAATCGAATCATTTAATCCGCAACTAAATGCGTTTGTAGCGACAGATCTTGATCATACTCGTGACCACGCAAAACGGATTGATGATTTGATCCAGAAAGGTGAGTCGGTGGGTTCCTTGGTGGGTGCCCTCATAGGTTTAAAAGACATCTGTGCAACAGAAGAGTTCCCTACTCGGATGGGGTCTGTAGCTCTAGATCCCTTCTTGCCCGGTGAGGACAGCGAAATTGCCGCTAAAGTGCGGCAGGCTGATGGGTCAATTGTAGGAAAGCTAACCACGACTGAAGCAGCGTTCATGGACCACCACGAGAGTATAAGGGTCCCCATTAACCCTTGGGACGAAAATTCATGGACCGGGGTCTCTTCAAGCGGTTCAGGTGTAGCAACTGCAGCGGGATTGTGTAGTGCGTCATTCGGAACGGATACCGGGGGTTCGATTCGTTTCCCTGCTTTGTGTTGCGGTCTAGTGGGATTGAAACCTACTCAAAATCTCGTAAGTGTTTCAGGAATCTTCCCGTTAGCACCTACTATGGATCATGTAGGACCAATGACAAGGTCAGTGGAGGATGCTGCCCTTTTGTTAGAGTCGGTGGGAAGAGAAGCTGGTAGAGGAAATCAAAACCCTCCATTTTCATTTCGAAAGGATGTCGGCAAGCCTACGGATAATTTACGGGTAGGTTTTGACGAGAAGTACTGTACGGAAGGCGTAGACCCTCAGATCACCAGATGCATCAGGGAGATGGTTGGGCACTTAAGAGATGAAGGGATAACGATCGTGGAGTTGCTCATGCCATCGAGCGAGGTGGCGGTAGCGAATTTCCCTGTGATTGTTTCGAGCGAGGCCGCGCTCGTTCATTCGAGGACTCCCGAGGAGCGGTTCGAAGATTATTCTCTAGGCCTACGAGGTGCTCTTGTAGCCGGAA
>CAYOGP010000083.1:0-4308 GCA_964403555.1 uncultured Spirochaetales bacterium
CGATGGAAAAATATTGGCCGGCAATAGTTCCCCTTCAACAAGCTATTGGGTGTTAATGGGTGGAAAGCGGTTCCAGCGAAAAATTTCCGGACGATACCCTCTAAAGGATCCTCAGAAATATCGGTTTATTGGGAAAAGAGGAAACGGATCGGATATTTTAAGAAAAATCAGAGGTGGAGAATTTATTCAGGATTTTCGCCTCCCCGATATGCTGTTCGGACGAGTAGTGAAACCACCGTTCTGGAATGCAAAGCTTCTAGATGCAAAGCTAGAAAATATCGACCAAATGCATGGGGTGGTAAAAGTTATACAGGATGGGAGCTTCTTGGGAATCGTCGCACAAACCGAAGATGCGGCTGATCGCGCTCGAAGCGCGTTGGTTAATTCGATCCGTTGGTCGAAACCTTGCCCGGATATTGAGGATCCTGGAAATCCCGCCTACATGAAACGAGAGCCTCATATCGCTCAGCCAATTGTTGAAGGAATGCCAGAGGATAGAATCCCTGATCCCGTCGTTACTCCGTCGAATCAGACGATCAACTTAGAAGCAGAATACTCTCGCCCATTCGTTATGCACGCCTCGATCGGACCATCTGCTGCTGTAGCTTGTCAGGAGCCTGATTTCCTACGTATCTGGACTCATAGCCAAGGAATCGGTCCTAGCCGTAAAGCCCTCGCTTCAGCCTTAGATATAGAGGAAGAAAAGGTCCGACTAACCCATGTTCCAGGCGCAGGTTGCTACGGTCACAATGGTGCAGATGATGCCGCCTACGATGCGGCGCTACTCGCACGGGAGGTCCCTGGACTTCCGATCCATTTACAGTGGACCCGTGAAGATGAAAACATTGCAGAACCATACGGCCCAGCGATGGTAGTCTCCATGAAAGCCAGTTCAAATACTGATGGTACTATCGTCAACTGGAGTCACGACGTTCTCAGTTACACCCATGTCACGCGGCCACTTCCGCCACTTGTAAAAGGAAACCAATTCTCGAGTGCATGGATTCGAAAGAATCCCGCCCAACGTCCCACGGTTAAGCCCCTAATGAGAAGTGAGATAGGAGAGCACCGTAATGCCTGGCCTGCCTATAAAATCGAAAAAATTAATGTTACAAGGCGTCTAATTACCACACAATCGGTACGGACCTCTGCTCTACGAAGCTTAGGAGCTTACGCCAACATCTTCGCAATTGAATCTTTCATGGATGAAATGGCAGAAGCGAATAATTGCGATCCTCTGACTTTTCGCTTAAAACATCTATCCGACCCGCGTGCTCACGCTGTACTCGAAAGAGTAGTCGAAAGCTTCGAAGATCCTCAAGAAATTGGAATAGCTTATGCGCGATACGAAAACTGCCGAGCATATGCAGCAGTCGGCGTACGTCTCGACATTGATTCTCTCGGAAAAGTTCATCTGGAGCAGGTCGAAATAGCAATCGATGCTGGTCAAATCATCGACCCGAGCGGTCTAATCCACCAAGCCGAAGGAGGCTTTATTCAATCCGCCAGCTGGACATTACATGAGGAGGTTCGTTTCGAGAACGGACAAACCAGTAGCCGGGACTGGGATAGCTATCCAATTATGACATTTTCTGAGATTCCCGACATAAACACTCATCTCATAGATCATCCAGAACTGCCCCCACTTGGAGCAGGTGAAGCGACTCAAGGGCCGACACCTGCCGCAATTGCTAACGCCATCTACAAAAAAACAGGTCGCCGCTTAAGAAAAACACCGTTTTCGCCTGACAACTTGAGAAGTTAAAAACTTCAACGAGACATTAAACTTCGCCAAAATTCATGAAATCCGAAAATTCCAATCTCCGTTGATGGTGGATGGATTAATCCAGGTCTATCGGACAGACGCCTCTCATGCCCCGCCCCCATTTGGTAATTCAAAGGGAAACGACGCCGTACGGTTCCCTGCAAGGTCGACATCATATCTCCCCAAACTGTCACATCGTCCTGCTCAAAAATACCAGAAGACGAAAAATTTAAGATCAACATAGTGCTCAAAAATGCAACTACCTCATCGGGCGCATCTTCATCTGCCAGGGCCCATGAATGAACATCAAGATCGTTCAAACCTCGGGGATGCCAAACTCGAACAAAAGTAAATCCCATGAATGACAAAATTGCGAAATTTGGAAACACGCCTCCTACATGAGTCGTATGCACTAGACCCGCCTGTGTCGCAGTAAGCCTTTCTTTGCTTTCCTCGCGAGAATGCCTAATCCATTCTTCAACTGCGGGAGGAAGTGGGCCATCAGGAGACTTAAAGTTGATCCATCCGTGGCCGTTAGATGATTTTACTTGAAAGTCTGTCTCCCAGGGAATTCCTCCCCGGAATTCGCTCGGTGCGAGACCAATAAGTGACAGGCTTTTGTGTAATACATCGGCGTGATAATTGTCACCAGCAAATTGTTCCGCAGCGAGCTTCCAGTTCCCTTTCACCCTCCACCGATGACATCCCTGCAATAATTTCGTTCCGCCCTTCGAGCGCCTCAGGATGAGCTCAAGGTACCAAGCTATATCTCCAAGGTATTCTTCAAGACTCACAGCTTTTTCGTCAAGGCATGCAAATATTAAACCGTGAAACGATTCAACACGCGAAACTTCAATCAAGCCCCATTGAGATTTATCGAGGTCTCCATGGTAAGCGGTCTTTTGTTGAGGAACCCCAACCAATGATCCATCAATCCCGTAACTCCAACCATGATAGGGGCATTGAAAGACCTTCGCCTTACCGCGATCGATTCGACATACTTTTACACCTCTATGCCGACAAGAATTAAAAAAGACTTTCACTTTTCCATCATGGCCTTTTACCACGATAACCGGTTCTTCTCCTATAGTAGTTGTTAAAAATGCGCCAGGTTCTCTGACCTGACTCTCATGTCCAACAAAAATCCAACAACGACGAAAGATCTTCTCCTGTTCAATCTTGTAAATATCGGGATTGGTAAAGACTTCGGGGCTAACCGTTCTATTTTCAAGATTTACGAGATGAGAATAATTCGTCACAAAGCGATCCACTCTAGAGCTAAGAATACTTCTTTTGCAACTCGGCTGCTTTTCTCCCACATTCTTTTGCTACTAGCACACGATCCTCAGCAAGATAGTGGTATGGCGGGAGTGCTGGGCCAGGAACCAAGTACCCAGCCGCCGCGAATCGGGCTTTCATAAATGCAATCTTATCTTGGTGCCATACCGCAAAGTTACCATCTGGGACTAGTCCGTCGTAACAAGAACTAAGTTCCTGAGTGAGAACTTTCGCATCTTCCCATTTCTCCCCGTACAACGCATCCCGCAAAGCCATAATCGGTGCTGGGCCGGCACAGACCGCACTCGACCAACAAGAATCCACACCAAACAGACGGTATGCGGCGTACCAATCGAATTCTCCGGGCATGAGTTTTATATTTGAGCCTACAACCTCAACATCTCGGTTGTAGGAATTATCAATCAATTCTGACAGGAGCAATCGAGTCCGATATTTTGCAGCGATAATTTGAGGGATCTTAGCAAGCTCGGAATAAACGGGAGTTTGAATAGGTCTCTTGAATGCCTCCATATCATCGTAAAGAAAAATTGGCATCGTAGGCAGGGACTCCGCAACGTCTTGATAGAAGCGGACAATGTCAGGGTCCGACAAAGGAGACATAAAAGGTCGGCCCAGCAGCAAGCCATCGGCCCCCATTTCTCTAAACGAACTTGCGCGAGTTATCGTATCTCTCGTATTAAGAGTCGTGGCTCCCGCAAAGACAGGAACTCTTCCCGCGACGGAGTCGACTACCGTCTTTGTAAATGTCGAAAGCTCGCTCCAGGTTAACGAAGGAACCTCGCCAAAAGTCCCATTTAAACAAATTCCCGCAACGCCATCATTTACCAAAGCATCCGCTGCTCGAGCAGCCTCATCAACGTTAACCGCTAAGACATCTGCTCCTCGCTCTTCCTCTGGTTTCGTTGGCGTGAGCAGAAAACCAAAAACACCCTTAAGATCCCCTGCTTTTAATTGACTGTATTTCGACATTTATTTCCTCTCAAAAACTCTTAAAAAAGACTAGTCTAATCAATTGGAAAGGCCTTGCAAAAAAGAAACCACCGAACGGTCAAATTCATCAGGCTGTTCATAGAAAGTCCAGTGACCAGCTCTTTTAATTACTGATATTTTGCAGTCAGACATATTCTTCGAAAAGAACTCGGCATATCGAACTGGAGTAAGCTCATCGTCTTCACCGACTATAGCTAGACTCGGAAGAGAAAATTCAGAAACTCGAGAAAGGAAATCACAGGAGTCATCGGCTA
>CAYOGP010000083.1:4318-8377 GCA_964403555.1 uncultured Spirochaetales bacterium
TGTTACTGTTGGATCGGCGGCGTCCGTTATAATCTTCACTTGGTCAAGTACCTCCTGATCCGTGGTTAAAGAAAATCCAATCCTTGGATTAAGTATCGGCGGATTCTTACCTTCCGCGCATGCACGCGCATAATTCATGATTTGAGGAGCCACACGAAGTCGCGCACCGGTATCTACAAGTATCATTGCCTTTACCTTTTCAGGGGTATATAAAGCGGCAGCTTGAATTATTCCTCCGCCTAAAGAATGTCCAGCCATTACAAAATTTTTCCATCCCAGAGCCTCGGCAAGTGCAACTGTAAAATAAGCGTAGTCCGCTACCCCTCGGAAACCGCCCCCTGAAGACTCCCCGTGACCGGGCAAGTCAACAGCAATAGGAGTGTGAGCTCTGGAAACAACCTCCATATGACGATCCCAAACTCTTGCGTCACATCCGGTTCCGTGGACATACAAGACCTTCTGACCCAAAACACGTTCGGGATTAACCGGTGTCCTAAAGTTGATCTCGATTCCTTCTACAGTAACCTTGGGCATTTACAAAGACTCCCTGAAACTCCGATTGACTGACAACATATGCTTGCCAATCTTATTCCGTTCGCCACCGAACAATGGAAGAGTTGCATTGTTCGAAACTTGAGCAACCAACTAACGATAGAGTTCGCCTCATACTTTCTTCAAACCATTCAAGAACGAGATCTACTCCAACCTCGCCACCTGCGGCAAGCCCATATAGATAAGCACGCCCGGTCATGCAGGCTGTTGCACCCAATGCAACCGCCTTTACGATATCACTACCCCTTCTAACTCCTCCATCGCACAAAATCTCTACTCTTCCTCCAACTTTGTCCGCTACTGGCCCTACCAGTTCGAGTGGTGGCGGGGCACCGTCAAGTTGTCTCCCTCCGTGATTTGAAAGAGCAATTGCATCTATGCCTTCGCGGGCGGCAATCTCAGCGTCTTCGACTGTTTGGATACCTTTTAAAACGACAGGCCCTTTCCAGATTGAGCGCATCCAATCAACCGTTTCCCAATTCAAGCCGGAATCAAACTGGCTATTAATATAATCCGCAAGAGAGATCGCATCACTTCCGTCACCAACGCCTCGACCCGCTACATTGGCAAAAGAAATCGGCTCCGCACGCAAGAAATCCATGGTCCACTGGGGATGAAGTATTCCATCTAAAAGAGTAGACAGACCAACCTTGGGTGGGAGAGTAAACCCACTCCTTACATCTCGCTCTCTTCGGCCTAAAACGGAGGTATCAACCGTTATCAGAATCGCCTCATAGTTTGCAGCCATAGCACGTTCGAGAAGTTCTTTAACTAAACCTTTGTCTTTCCACGCATAGACCTGAAACCATTTCGGCCCACTGCTAACTCGAGCCACATCTTCAATAGAGCGCGTACTAAGTGTAGAGAGGCTGTAGGGAAGGCCGGCCCGCTGAGCCGCACGGGCCACTGCTAGTTCACCTTGAGAATTCGAGGCGCGACTAAAACCCGTTGGAGCCAAAACAAGGGGCATCGGTAAGGTCTTCCCCAAGAGCTTGGAATCCAAACGAACTTTGCTTACATCACGCAAGACCCGAGGTTTAAATTCTAAACGATGGAAAGCATCACAATTTCGCTGCTGTGTCTTTTCGTCCTCAGCAGCGCCATCTATGTAATCGAAAACTCCGCGGGGCACTTGCCTCTTTGCCAATGCGCGCAGATCCTCAACGTTTGCGCACCGACCCAACCGCCGTAGAACCGGATCAAATTCGAACCGTCGAAACCTCAGAACTGAACGGAGTGTCTCCCACATGTCTTTATATTAAGGATTCTGTGGAGTAAAGCACAGTTCCGTCTTTAGCCAAAGAGCTTTCCAAAAGCCTGCTCATTAAAGCCTACGACCAAGGTCTTACCCACCTTCAAGCACGGTGCCCGTAAATTTCCAGTGGGGCCGAGAAGTGAAGCCACCAACTCTTTGGTCACCCTTTGCGGAACAGCCGACTCCGAAAGTTTCTTGCCTTTGGCGACGACAAGTTTACTTGCCGACTTGAGAAGATCTCTGGCGTCAGCCTCTCCTAGCTTTTTACTGGCAGAAACCGTCTCTTTGATAGTTGTTTTTTTTGCTTCCAAAAACTTGGATGCTCGCGTACAGCTCGTTCAACCCTTGCGATGATAATACCAGTCAACCCTCTTGGGCATGTCACTCCTCCTGATAAGGTAACTGGATTGTACACCTTCTTTACCAGTCATTGAAGAGACCTTTGTGGTACATTTGCAGAACAACGGAGGATAGAACTATGTTGATTGTCGGTGATGCTGCTCCAAATTTTTCAGTTTCTGATCACCATGGGAATACCGTAAGTTTGGGTGATTTCGGAAACCAGAAAATACTACTTTGGTTTTATCCTAAGGCCGATACCCCTGGTTGAACGGCCCAAGGTCTCGCGTTGCGGGACAGGGCGCAAGAAGTAGAGGCTCAGAACATCCAGGTCCTCGGAGTAAGTTTTGACAGCATTCAAGAAAACAAGAGTTTTGCCGATAAATTCGATTTTCCTTACCCACTTCTATGCGACGTGGACAAGGCTCTCGGCTCAGCCTACCACGCCGGAACAGGCGATTATGCCAAGCGAATAAGCTACGTCATCGAGAACGGGAAGATCTTACTCGCTTATGAGCAGGTGGACCCTAAGGGACACCTGGATCAGATCCTTTCGGACCTAGCGTAGGGAATTTATTAGAATCAAGACGCCCTCTAAAGCAGACCTTGACTGAGATAAGATGCTCAGGTTGCCCAACTTTTCGCTACCGTAAAACATTATGGATTCCTCTACTACCGGTCTACTTACTGGAACGAAAGTTCTCGACTTCACTCAATATCTGGCAGGACCAACTGCCACGAGACTGATGGCAGAGATGGGAGCCGAGATTATCAAAGTCGAGCAAGCGAAATCGGGTGATCCATCGCGGGCTATACCTTTCCTGAAGAACGGACGTAGCGCCTACTACATTCAACAAAACCGTGGGAAACGGAGCATCTGCGTCGACTTTAATAGCCAGCCTGGTATCGAACTCATTAGATCTTTAGTTCCGAAGATGGATATCGTAATTGATAATTACGGGCCGGGAGTTCTTGCGAAAAGAGGTTTGGATTACGAGTCTCTCAAACAGCTCAACCCCTCAATAATCGCTTGCTCCGTTTCAGTATTTGGCAAAGAAGGCCCCCTCTCAAATCGAACCGGTTACGACTACATCGGCCAAGCATACTCAGGCGTGATGCATATGACCGGAGATGCCGATGGACCACCTCGCTTCGTGGGCGTGGCTTTGGCTGATGGCATCGCAGGTGTAAATGCATTTGCCGCACTAGGTTACGCGTTGCTCCATCGGGACAGAACTGGACAGGGGCAGTTCCTCGACATCTCCATGATCGACGCTCTCTATCACATGCAGTCTGTAGAGTTGCAGATGTACTCTGCGAGTGGAGGTGCGTACCATCCCATGCGCTTTGGTATTCACCATCATATTTCGTGTCCACAAGGAGTCTTCAAGTCCAAAGAAGGCTACATCGTCTTACTCGTACTAGATCGACAGTGGCCCAATATGGTGAAAGCAATGGGTCGACCCGAACTAGAAAAGGATCCACGCTATGCCACACTCCAGCTCCGAGCAAAGAACCAGAAAGACCTGATAGAAATGATCGAGAAGTGGCTTCAATCGTTTGAAACCGACGAGGAGGCGCTGAGGGTCTTAGCTGAAAACCGCGTCCCCTCCGCGCCCGTATTAACAATTGAAGAAACAATAGAGCACCCGCACTTCCGAGCACGTCGCATGGTACGCGATATCACAGATCCTCTCCTCGGACCCGTTACCATTCCAGGATTCCCGTTTAAATTCTCTGCCTTCCCTAACGAAGTTGACTTAGAGGCACCTACACTCGGTCAACACAACGAAGATGTTCTTTCATCGCATTTGAATCTTGATAGCTTTGAGATAAATCATCTTGTGGCACAGGGCATCTTGTTTAGCGACGATCACTAGCCCTCCTATGGCCTTCCCCAACAATTCCAAAAA
>CAYOGP010000084.1:0-8369 GCA_964403555.1 uncultured Spirochaetales bacterium
GAGAAAGCGGGAGATGGTTGCGCGGTTGCTGAATCAATTCTAGCGAGTGGCCGCGAGCTTGATGATACTTCGAGAAATGAATTGACTGAAATTTCGGCAAGTTGCGTGGGAGGCTGAGACTTCCTGTTCTCGTCACATTGTGGTTTGAAGTGAAACCTGGATATCCTCCACTTTGTAATCAACGTCCGTACGAAGATTTACCCTTTTATGCTCACTTTCCTTAAGGGGTCCCATGTTCCACCGTACTCGCTTTCTAGCGCCATCACGACCAAGAAATGTAATTACACAGGATGCATTACGAAATCCCCTGGCCGTACCGTTCATCACCTCGATGTCTACATAGACTTCATCTTCCGTCTTTTGCACGAGGCTAGATAGTCGATAAGTGATTTTCCCTGACATGTCGCGCTCGGCTCTTCCAATCGGAATTAGAGGGGAGTCAGTAAAACGAGAAATTCTTGCTCGACGGTCCATTCTTTCCCCGCACCCAACCTCTGTGGTGATGAAGAAAGCGAGAAAGGATGCAACTAGGAATAGATGGATATATCTCATAACTGTGCGAATCTTAACACGCTTCGACGATCGGAGCCGATGTCAGTCGTTACAAAGTAAAATTGCTTTGGCTTTAAGAATGGAGTCCAATGGATATGCTTGAACCCAATGCTGATTTGAGAATGTGGTCCTGGGTCTTCCTTCTCATGTACATCGGAATTATGGCCGTATGCGGTGTTCTCGGTATGCGTCGAGTAAAAGGTGGGGATGACTTTGCCACGGCGAGAGGTAGCTACGGAGCGATATTTCTATCCTTTGCGTTAGTAGCGACAACTGCGAGTGGAGCAACCTTTTTAGGTCTTCCCGCAATTACCTACAAGGTGGGTCTTTCTGGTTTGTGGTACGCCGTTATTTATCCATTGGGTGTATACGGAGGAATTTTGCTTTGCTTGCGCGCTGTAACGCGTGCGGGCCGTATCTTTGGTAATCGCTCGATACCTGAATACTTGGGCGACCGATACCAGTCGGAGTTTTTGAGACTTTCGGTTGCAATATTTTCTCTTCTTCTCTTGTTTTATCTTGCGGGTCAGCTCTTGGCGGGAACGGTGATGTTCGAGCAAATGATGGGAATACCCAAACTTTACGCGTTGGCGATCACCAGTGGAGTTCTTCTCGTCTATATTGCAATTGGCGGTGCCCACGCAGACATTCTCACCGACGGAATCCAGGGCGCGCTTATGATTATCATTGCCCTAGGTGTGATAGCAATGTTCATGTTTGGTTTCGGGGTAGATGGTGGCTTGGGTGGAGTTCTAAATCGCCTCGAATCACTTGATCCTGACACTACGAAGGTTTTTAATCCAAAAAGCCCAATTGTAGATTCTTCATGGGATGTTTTTGCCATTTTTGCGGCGCACCTTCCGCTAGGAATGCTGCCTCATATCGGGAATAAACTTTGGGCCTTAAAAGACAATGCAAGTAGGCGTCGGTTTATGACCCTGAGTTTCGTTTTGGGAATTCTTATGCCTGGTCTTGCACTTGGTGGTCTTCTGGCTCGAGCAGTCCTTGGGGACGAGTTGCTGACGGGTGAGTACGGGCCCAACTATTCAATCCCTGCACTTTTCATCACTCTTCTCCCATCGTGGCTTGCCGCACTGCTAGGTGCAGGAGTTCTTGCTGCCGTGATGTCAACTGCCGATGGTCTGGCGGTGTCGGCGTCGCAGATTTTTGCGAACGATATCTACCGTTGTTCTCTCGCCCCTCGTTATCACAAGGATCGGGGAGAAGCTTATATTGACAAGTTGTCACTTCGAATAAGCAGAATAGCCACTGCTCTTGTGCTTATAGGAGCCATGGGGATGGCCTGGGCATTCCAAGATTTAAACGTCGCTCTTTTGGTGTGGGCTGGAATAGGGGGCATGATGGCCGCACTCGCGGGTCCGTTCATGTTGGGTGTTTTCTGGCGTCGTTTAAGCCGCACGGGAGCTCTTCTGGGATTTTTTGCTGGCGCGATCGTATTTATTGTACTGAAGAGTGGAGGGATTCACGGAGAGGAAGGTGTTTTAGCTTGGCTCTCCTCCCAAAGCTCTAATCCGTTTGCGTGCGCGACCTTAGGAGGTGGGGTTTCTATAGTTGTCTCGGTATTGGGATCACTTTTCTCTGAGCCGTTACCGTCAGAGCATCTTGATGAGGTCTTTGGTCGAGAGGATTAGCACTGAAGTACTTTTCTGTTGCGTGAGATAGGTCTGCGACCGTTAATGAAAAGTGTTAAGTCAGACGGCAACGGGAGCTGTGATTTTCGGATGATGTTTGTAATTTGAAAGGGAAAAGTTTTCAAACGCGAAATCTTCTAACGCGCGTATGTTTCCGTTAATTTCAAGCCTTGGCAGTGAAAACGGTTCTCTTTCTAGCTGTTGATCCGCTTGGGCCAGATGGTTGTTGTAAAGGTGCACATCGCCTAAAGAAACGACGAGGTCTCCCGGTTCGAGGTTGCTAACATACGAAATCATTTCGGTCAGCAACGCATACGAGGCAATATTAAAAGGAAGACCTAAAAATATATCTGCACTGCGTTGGTATAGGTGACAGGAAAGCCTCCCTTGTGCAACGTAGAATTGAAACATAACGTGGCAAGGAAGTAAGGCCATCTTTTCTAACTGTCCTACGTTCCATGCACTAACAAGAAGTCGTCTCGAATTAGGGTTTCTCTTGATTTCATCTATGACGTTCTGTAGTTGATCGATGGTTTCTCCCGTCGGTGTAGGCCACGAGCGCCACTGTACTCCGTAGACTGGACCGAGGTCTCCCTCGGGGCTTGCCCACTCGTCCCAAATGGTTACGCCATGTTCGTGGAGGTAGCGAACGTTGCTTTCCCCTCGAATAAACCATAAAAGTTCGTGCGCTACGGATGGCCAATGAAGAAGCTTGGTTGTTACGGCAGGAAATCCTTCACTCAAATTAAATCTCAATTGTGCGCCAAAAAGGCTCAGCGTTCCCGTTCCTGTTCGGTCCTGCTTGGGAATTCCCTGATCTCTTACTTCTCGGAGCAGGCTCAGGTAGGTCTTCATCCTCCCTCTTTTCCCTTCTAGGTCATGCGCCCAACTTAAGAGAGCGCTCTAATTTTTGCGGACTTTTAAGGACGGTCAGCTATGGGCGCTGTACTGTCCCGTTTAGTGTAGCGATGTTTTAGCACCGATGAGAGCCTGTACAGCTTCTGTAATTCCATCAACACTCAAGTGAAACATCGGGAAAAGGTTTTGAATAATTCGAGTCGTGTGTGTGTGTCCCCAGAGTTTCTGTGAATCTGGATTTAGCCATACGCTTCGTTCAAAATGATCATTTAGTCGATGTAGCCATTTTATACCCGGAGTATCCCCCTCCAGCCGAGGGTCTATGTTCCCGTAGGGCTCCAACAGCTCAGCAGGGTTCATCGCGGCGTCACCGACCACCAATAATTTCCATCGGCGATTTAGTTTGCGGAGAATATCACCGGTTGGAAGAGATTTTCGCGAGTTCATGTCTGCTGTCTTGTAAAGGTGGTCGTAGATGCAGTTGTGAAAGTAGTATGCCTTGAAATCCCGAAGCCCTCGTTCTTCATGAAGTGCGGTTAGCAGACGACTGACAGGCTCATAGTACGGGTCCATCGTCCCTCCCACGTCCATGAGTAGCAAAAGTCGAACTTGATTTTTTCGTTCCGCGCGAAATTCAAGTTCGATCTCTCCCGCATTCTTGCAAGTAGTATCGATAGTTGCGTCGATGTCGAGTTCGTCCTCAGGACCGATCCGTGTTAGCTGCCTTAATCTTTTTAAGGCAACCTTTGTTTGCCTAAGATCCATGGTCAGATCAGTTCGATATCCCATGAAACGACGTTCGTCCCATACCTTCATAGCGCTACGATTTTTACTTTCCCCACCTACCCGTATACCCGTGGGATGTTCTCCGTTGTTACCGTATGGTGAGCGTCCGCCGGTGCCCACCCATTTCCCGCCACCATCGTGTCTCTCTGTTTGTTCCGCCAAAGTTTCAAGGAATTTCTTCATTAGTTCGTCTTGAGTGAGACGTTCTAGCATCGCTCGCTGTTCTTCAGTTAGCGCTTGATGATTTTTGGGATCATTGAGCCACGCCAAAACCTCGTCTTCAATTTTGAACTCTCCTTCTACTCCTTGAAAAACCCGTGAAAAAACACGATCAAATGAGTCGAAATAAGTTTCGCTCTTTACAAGAGTTGCTCGCGAAATATGGTAGAACCGCATTAGGCTCCCGCCGTGTTGACCTTCTGCGATGGCCTGCATGAGTGTCAACCATTCTTGAATGGCGACGGGAACTCCCTCGTCCCGCAACTGATAGAAAAGGTCGAGAAACACTTGCTTACCTCCTTCAACTACTGATTGTAACGAGGTCCGAGATCACTCCAGGCTTTAGGCATGTCACCCCCCGCTTCGTCAAAGCGTGTCATTGCTTCGGTATCCTGCTCATTTTTTAGAAGTGCCCCGAGGAATGGTATGTGTTCGTTTACTTGTTCCACAGTTATCCCACCCCTTAAAAGTACTGAGATCCAATCAATGAGTTCCGATGTGGAAGGCTTCTTTCTTAATTCGTCTTGTTCTCTTAGCCAGTAAAATTTTATGAGCACTTGATCTAGAAGAGTAGTATCCAGGTTTTTGTGATGGACATCAATAATCTCTTTCATTAGGTCTCTTTCGGGAAATTCAATGAAATGAAATACACACCTTCTAAGGAACGCATCTGGAAGTTCTTTTTCATTGTTCGAAGTGACGATTACAACAGGTCGCTCTTTAGCAACAATCTCGTCTCCCGTTTCCATTACATCGAAACGCATTTCGTCCAATTCATGTAGGATGTCGTTCGGGAACTCCAGATCGGCTTTGTCTATTTCGTCAATAAGTAATACGTGGCGATTTTCGGCCCTGAATACCGTACCGAGCGGTCCATACTTTATGTAGTGCCGGATGTCGGAAACATCTCCGTCTCCAAACCTGGCATCGTTCAATCGTTGAACAGTGTCATACACATAAAGACCGTCAGTTGCTTTCGACGTAGACTTGATGTTCCAAGATTCCATCGGCATGCCAAGGCCTTCTGCCACGTGTCTCGCTAGGAGGGTTTTCCCCGTACCAGGCTCACCTTTGATTAATAGTGGCTTTTCAAGTGCCAGTGCACAGTTGACCGCATCGATAAGCGGTTCGGATGCGATGTAGCCTTCGGTTCCCCGAAAGCGATAAAATTCAGAATTTTCCGACATTAAGATCTCCGGTCGATGACTTCTTAGTGAAGTCTTTGTAGTCGAGCGAGTTTCGGCGATTTGTAGGAGATTGCGCAAGTCCTCTGAGCAAAGGACAGCAGCTTTTTTTGCTAAACTTCCAATTGGGTGAAAAATGTCAGAACAGCGTTCTAAAGGTCCAGCAGAAATAGATGACACTTCGGAGGTAATTTCGCTACGGAGCAAGAAGCCGGACTGGCTGAGGGTAAAAGCACCCAGCGGTGAAGGGTACCGGGCAACACGGGAGTTGGTGAGGAGCCTCGCTCTTAATACAGTCTGCGAGGAGGCCGCTTGTCCAAATATTGGGGAGTGTTGGGCTAAGGGACACGCTACGGTGATGCTGCTTGGGAGGGTTTGTACGAGAGCCTGTGGCTTTTGCAACATCGCGACGGGTCTCGGGGATGAAGTGGATTCAAATGAACCTGCTCGAGTCGCCGCTGCTGTTGAGAGACTGCGCTTGCGCCATGTGGTGCTTACCTCCGTCGATAGAGATGATCTCGACGATGGTGGCGCACGTCATTTTGTAGAAACAATCAAAGCTATTCGGAAACAGTGCACAGAGACCACGGTTGAAGTATTGACACCTGACTTCAGAAGGAAAGAAGGGTCAATTGAGCTAGTCGCAGATGCTCGGCCTGATGTCTACAACCATAATCTCGAAACGGTCTCTAGGCTCTATCGGAGGGTTCGACCTGGAGCCAGCTACGATCATTCTTTGAAACTACTTGCACGCGTTAAGAGAAGAAGACCGTCGGTTTTTACGAAGTCGGGAATCATGTTAGGCTTGGGAGAAAACCGAGATGAGGTCCTAGAGGTAATGGATCACCTGCGAGCGGTCGGTTGTGATTTTATTACGATCGGACAGTATTTGCGGCCGTCGAAAAGGAATCTCCCGGTTGAGCGCTATGTCCACCCTTCAGAATTTTCGAATTTCGAGAAGGAGGCGCGTGACCGAGGGTTTTACATGGTTTCTGCTTCGCCAATGACGAGATCCTCTTATCATGCTGACGCTGACTTTGGAAAACTCCAGGAAAATCGATTGGCTTTTGGAAAACAATCAAGTGCGCAGTTTGAGGAGACGGCTTAAGTGGTGAAGAGCAATACCGATATAGACCCGGAAGAGACCAGCGAGTGGCTGGACGCTCTTTCATCGGTTTTAGAACGAGAAGGCGCGGGACGAGCGCATTTTCTCATAGAGGAATTAATAGATAAAGCTCGTCGGAGCGGGACACATCTTCCTCACAGATCGACAACTGCCTACGTCAATACTATCTCCGTTGAAGACGAAGAAAGTATGCCGGGCGAGCCTGGACTAGAACATCGGATTCGGTCCATAGTCCGATGGAACGCATTGGCTATGGTGATGAGAGCTAATATGACTAGTAAGGAGTTGGGTGGGCATATCTCCAGCTTCGCTTCGGCCGCGACTTTATATAGTGTTGGATACAACCACTTTTTTCACGCACCTACTGAAACTCACGGTGGAGACCTTGTCTATTTTCAAGGCCATAGTGCTCCCGGGGTTTACTCCAGAGCATTTCTTGAAGGTCGAATTACGGAAGCTCAGCTAATGAAGTTCCGTCGTGAAGTTGATGGAGATGGGTTGTCTTCTTATCCACACCCATGGTTGATGTCCGATTTTTGGCAATTTCCGACAGTGTCGATGGGTTTAGCTCCTTTGATGGGGATCTATCAAGCTCGCTTTATGAAATATCTCCACAATAGAGGCATTTTGGATACTGCCGACCGGAAGGTTTGGGTTTTCCTTGGAGATGGAGAGACGGACGAACCAGAGTCGCTTGGTGCGATTTCACTTGCAGCGAGGGAGGAACTCGACAACCTAATATTCGTAGTTAATTGCAATTTGCAACGTCTTGACGGGCCTGTTCGAGGGAATGGGAAGATTATCCAAGAGCTAGAAGGAGGATTTCGAGGGGCTGGCTGGAACGTTCTGAAAGTTATTTGGGGTGGTCTCTGGGACCCTTTGCTGAGTAGAGATAAAGATGGAATTCTCCTCAAGCGTATGGAGGAAGCTCTCGATGGTGACTACCAAAATTACAAGGCCAAAGGAGGAGCATATGTTCGAGAGCATTTTTTCGGAAAATACCCTGAACTTACAAAGCTCGTGGCAAACATGTCGGACGATGATATTTGGAGGCTTAATAGAGGAGGACATGATCCTCAAAAAGTCTATGCGGCGTACGCGTCTGCGGTTAAACATGAAGGACAGCCCACAGTTATTTTGGCGAAGACTGTCAAGGGGTACGGCCTAGGCAAGGCTGGCGAAAGTGTGAACATTGCTCATCAAGTTAAGCAACCTACTACTGAAGCATTGCAGGCGTTTAGAGATCGCTATCGCATTCCAATACCAGATGAGCTGTTGGACAAAGCTCCTTTTTACAAGCCTGAAGAGGACAGCGCCGAGATGTCGTACCTCAGAGAACGACGAGAGGCTTTGGGAGGATGTCTGCCGGCGCGACAAGTAACAAGCGAGGTGTTGGAGTTTCCTGAAATATCCGTCTTCGAGACACTAACATCAGGTAGTGGCGACCGTGAATACTCTACAACGATGGCGTTTGTTAGATTTCTGACTTTTCTCACGAGAGATAAAAAAATTGGAGGCCGAGTAGTACCAATCGTTCCCGACGAAGCGCGCACCTTTGGCATTGAAGGTCTATTTAGGACACTGGGTATCTATTCGTCAAAAGGGCAACTTTACGATCCAGTAGATGCGGATCAAGTGATGTATTACCGGGAAGATAAAGAAGGTCAAATTCTTGAAGAGGGAATCACCGAGGCCGGATCGTTTGCTTCGTGGATTGCAGCAGCGACGTCATATGCAAGTCACGATAAGATTATGCTGCCTTTCTACATTTTTTATTCGATGTTTGGTTTTCAAAGGATAGGAGATCTTGCTTGGGCCGCCGCAGATAGTCAGGCGCGAGGTTTTCTGCTAGGCGCGACTTCAGGAAGGACAACACTAGCTGGGGAGGGGCTGCAGCATCAAGATGGTCATAGTCATGTTCTTTCCTCGACGATTCCGAATTGCAAATCATATGACCCTACATTCGGTTATGAGTTAGCAACTATTTTTCGT
>CAYOGP010000085.1:0-2506 GCA_964403555.1 uncultured Spirochaetales bacterium
AGCCTGAAATGCTCAAGGAAATTGACGCTGCAATTGTGGGAGCGGTCCGACGAGGTCTGGATTTTAGTAACCTGTCGCCCAAGGATTTTCCCCTTCCTCAAACAAGCACACTTTTGTTGGATTGTCTTTCGGATTTGGAGTCGGGTCGAGGATTTACGGTAATTGAAGGTTTTCCTGCTGAAAATTACTCCGTTGAGGAAAATTTTCTAGCCCACGCGGGGATCTCAAGCTATCTGGGAACAATCGTGGCTCAGAACCATCTGGGCGAGAAGATTATAGAAATTGTAGATCGCGATGAACCGTACTCACATAAATCGCGTGGATATCACAGCCGAGAACTTCTTCCGTTTCACACGGATGGCGCGGATTGGGCTGGACTTCTTTGTATAGGGACCGCCGAGGAGGGGGGACTTTCAGTAATTTCCAGCTCTGCTTCCGTCCACAATGCGATTCTCTCAGAACGCCCCGATCTTTACGAAGTCTTACTAAGAGGGTTCTTCCATCACCGCCGTGGTGAGCAGACTGCAGGCGAACCTCCAGTTTCATCGGAGAGAATCCCCGTTTTTAGTTTCTACAATGGTCTTCTTCATACTACTTATAATCGAAATCCGATCGATTGGGTCGTCCATGAGGGTATTGAATTAAGCTCGCTTGAAGTAGAAGCTTTAGATTTCTTCGACTCTGTGGTTGCCCGTCCAGATCTTCAAATACAAATGGAGTTAAGAAAGGGTGATATCCAATATATAAATAATTTTGCCATACTTCATTCGCGGGGAAGCTATAGAGACACCTTAGAAGAACGGCGACACTTACTTAGGATTTGGCTTAATTACTCCAATGCACGAAGGGTGGGTCCCACTCTGTTAGATTTGTACGCACCCGAGGAGATAGACAAGCGAAGGGACCTATGAGGATTCCTCGCGAGGTAGTTGAATGAAAATCGCCATTGTTGGGACAGGAGCCATGGGTTCCGTTTATGCAGGCTTGTTCGCCTCTTCGGGACACGATGTATGGGCCATAGATAACTGGCGAGAGCACATTGACGCCATCACTAGAAATGGTTTGCGAGTTGAAGGTGCTAGTGGCGACAGACGTGTGGCAATGAGCGCAACGACTACTGTTAAAGATGTCGGATTGTGTGACCTGGTTGTAATAGCCACTAAATCCTATGACGTGGTTGAAGCGGCTAAACAAACTCAGTCCTTATTAGATGAGAACACTCTTGTTCTTACTATTCAAAATGGCCTCGGTAGTCCCGAAAAAGTGGCCAAGATTCTAGGCGACCATAGAGTTGCGATCGGGGTTGTTGGTGGCTTTGGAGCCTCTATTTCCGAGCCGGGGCACGTACATCATAACGGGATGGAACTTGTCCGATTGGGTGAGCTAAAGGGGGGGGTTACGCCGCGCATAGAAGAAGTTGCGAAAGTTTGGCGCGAAGCCGGCTTCGCGGTTAAGGCCTTCGATGACCCTCACCAGCTAATCTGGGAGAAGCTTATATGTAACGTTTGTTATAGTGGTTCCACTTCTGTAACGGGGAAAACTATTGGCCAGGTTATCGATGATCCCGACGCCTGGCGGATAGCGTCAGGATGTGCGGCAGAAGCGTTTGAAGTCGCACGGGCAACTGGCATCCATTTGGATTTTCACGATCCGATTCAATATGTGCGTGAGTTTGGTTCGAAAATTCCTAACGCTAGGCCATCGATGCTTTTGGACAGATTGGCGCGGAGACGGTCTGAGATTGACGCTATAAATGGGGCCATCCCGAGAGCGGCGTCAGCAGTAGGTTTAAAGGCTCCATATAACGAAGTCATTTCTTCCTTGGTGCGAATTGCCGAGAGAAATTATGGGAACAAAAATAGTCTTTAAGGCAATTGGTGAGACCTCATGGAAACAGGCGTACAAAAGAACAGAGATTTTGCTGGTGTCGATTGGGTTTGCAGAACTACTTGGATTTCGTCTGCTAAAAACACCTTTTGGTGTTTAGTAGGCTGCGCGACTGGAGACTTTGCGACGATTTATTGGTTTCAAGTCTTCTCGCCTGGCACTGCTCCGTACATCGTGGTTCCGTTGGCGATGCTGAACGGTCTCGGCACCAGTATTGTTTTGGAGACCATCATACTTAGAAAGCAACTTGGTTTGGTAGGAGCCTTAAAGACTGCCTTTGGCATGAGCTTGATCAGTATGCTGGGCATGGAACTGGCGATGAACCTGACGGACTTCGCCCTGGTCGGAGAGGTCGCATTAAGATGGTGGTCCATTCCACCGAGCCTTTTGATGGGCTTTCTTGCACCGTGGCCGTATAACTATTGGCGACTAAAGAAGTACGGAAAAGCCTGCCATTAAAATGACTGTTAGTAAGAGTTTCTGGACAGGCTCTTAGAATTTTCGGTCTCTTTTTAGTTTCTGCTTGACCCCGATTTCGTGCAAGTGATTTCCTGAACGGAGGACGGTTACCGTTGGCCCCTGAGTGTACAGAGGTATCCTATGCCCAACCCACATATTC